>DATMOO010000329.1:0-38923 GCA_035568275.1 Candidatus Sulfotelmatobacter sp. | reverse complement strand
GCTGATGTGCTCAATGCCGACGGCGACGAAGACGAAGACCAACAGATCGGCCAACAGGGCAGCGAACATGAGGGTGCCGACGGAAGTTTTTGGCGCCCAGCGTTTAGCTCCGAAACCGATGGCAAAGTGTCCGACGAACATGCGCTTTCTCTGATCCCGCCATGGTAAGACAAAACAACTTGTCCGCATAGTCGGCAATTGGGAAGTCAACTTCTGGTTTGCCCGTAATTCACTCGAAAACGGCCAGCGGCGATTAGCGAGCTCGTTCCAGGGCCCTTTTGACTGCATCACGAATCATTCTTCCGTATTGATTGTCGGGGAGAGAACTCAGCACTTCCTCGGTCATCGCGTAGCAGCGACGCGCATCGTCCCGCTTTCCCAAATCCTCATAGGCCTTGCCCATATTCAGGTAGAGAGAGGGGAAGAATCCCCTGACTTTTTCGCCGCCTACGGCCCGGGCATAGTCAAGTGACCGCTGGTTCCAGGTCAGCGCCTCGTCGGGACTCTTTTGATGCCGGGCCACGTAGTGAGCAGCAATACATCGCTCGAAATCGTCTGTGCTTTGGGTCCAGGCAGATAGGAATAACCTTGAAGCTTGATCGAAGTTTCCCTTCGATTCGTGCTCCATTCCCTGCACACACAGCTTCACGACGGGGCTCTCGGGATTCATCGATTGCAACCTTTATTGACCGATCACAATAATAGAGTATTCCGGCTGTGTGGTCGGCAAACACGAAGTTGGCCGATTACTTCAGCATCTCCGTCATCCGCTCGCACATACGGCGA
The DNA here is from genome assembly GCA_035568275.1 of Candidatus Sulfotelmatobacter sp. GTDB lineage: Bacteria > Acidobacteriota > Terriglobia > Terriglobales > Acidobacteriaceae > Sulfotelmatobacter. The sequence goes on along the minus strand of DATMOO010000329.1, from coordinate 38,137 downwards.
CGAGACGCCAGAGGCTCAACTCTATTCTCGGCGACCTGTCAAATCCTGATAAGCTTTGCAACCATGAAGTACTCGGGCCGATCTCCGGCGCCGTGGATGTTTAGCCTCTTGATTCTGCCGCTCGGAATCTCTGTGGGCTTCAAGTTCACGCCTTTGCCGTTTCTGCTGGCCCAAGCTGGTGTTCCATTTTACCGAATCGCGACCATCGCCTCGATCGTTCACTTACCGGCGGTCTTCGGATTTCTGTGGGCGCCACTGGTGGACACCAGGTTGCGTCGGCGAACTTGGCTGGTGCTCGGGGCGCTGGGAACGTCCTTGGGACTCTGGATCGCGTTTCCGCTAATTGGCGCAATGCATTTGAACCTACTCACAGCTCTCATCCTGGCAGCTGGCGTAGGGGACTCGCTCGTCTCGGCGTCTTGCGGCGGGCTTATGGTGACAACCCTCTCTAAAGCAGCCCAGGCAAAAGCGTCTGCGTGGCAGCAAGCAGGACAACTCGGCGGCGGCGCGCTTGGCGGGGCGCTTGCGCTGTGGCTTGTCTCCCGTGTCCGGCCTGTGACTACAGGTATGGTCCTCGCGATTCTCGTTGCCTTGCCTGCGTTGATGGCGCTGACAGTCGCGGAGCCGGCGCCCGCGCCGGCGCCTTGGTTCCGCGATCGCCTGGCTCGGATCGCCGGCGAGATTCGGGCCTTGATCCGCTCTCCGCGACGCCGATGGGGCGCCGTCTTGCTGATTTCTCCAGCAGGAACTGGTGCCGCGCTGGGTCTTTTACCTGCGATCGCATCCCATTACGGCGTGGGCGCTACGGGCGTCATGTGGATGAACGGGGCCGCCGGAGGGGTACTACTCGCTTTGGGCGCGCTTGGCGGGACACTCATTCCAGGCGATTGGGATCGCCGCCTTACATATGCCGGTGCCGCCTTCACGAACGCTCTTGGAACGCTTGTCCTTATTACCGCAAACCGGCCATCCATCTACTTTGCCGGCACGGTTCTGTATCTGCTCACTAATGGTTTTGTCTGGGCTCGGTTCGTTGCACTTTTGTTGGAGGTGGTTGGAGCGGAGACCAGGGATCCAAGCACCTTCTACAGCGCTCTCAATGCGGCCGGCATGATACCACTTCTTTTCATGATTTGGCTCGACGGTTTTGGCTACAACAAATTTGGCACGCACGGGCTGCTCTGGACGGATGCGGCACCGAATCTCCTAATATTCGCAATCGTCGTGACTCTGTTTGTGATTCGTGGCATGAGGTTGCGAAGCAGTCCTGCGCCACACGCAACAGAAGCCAACGCGTCCAGATTTTGACAAATCACAGACTAGAGAAGATGTGGTGATCCACGCAGGCAAACGTGCGTGTACTCACCACGTGCCGATGATAGTTAGTCCAACCCCTGATTTTGGGTTTGAGGTAACGAATCAGATCGGCGGCTGACATGCCCAGCGCGGCTTTGATCGTCTTCCGGATGCCGTCCAGGAAAGTCTTAACGTTCTTCTTGGAAGGCTTGATGAGCAGTTTCCCATTGGGATACTTGCGCACGTTTTGTCCGAGGAATTCAAAACCTTTCTCCACGTGGGCGATGACCGTCTTCGCGGGAGAAAGTTCCAGACCTCGTTCTTGCAGAAACTGCTCGACGAGGGGCTTGATTTCTCCTTCCAGTAGTTCTTTGGCTCTACCGGTGATGATGAAGTCATCCGCATAACGGATGAGATTGACACAGGGAAAGGTCGTCCGAGTCCGATGCACTTGAGTGGGTCCCCAAAGTCGTCACGCCCGTTCGCGTGGCGACACAAACCGCTCCATTCGTCCTCACTGCGGTCCAGTTGATAATCCGGCATGCCTGAGCCGCCCGCGGTCACCTGCGGGCCATCGGTATTGGTGACTTGCGAGGATTGCGCAAGGGTAGGATGTGACTGCGCCCAAATCGGTACGGCTGCACCGACTACAAGAGCAGCGGCCAACAATTGCTGCATCCGCCGCGTTCCTCGTGAAGGACGGCAACGGTTGCAGCGGGCCGCTGCCGCCAGCCTGTCAGCGGGAGCACGCAACTCGGAGAGGAGTCCCACTCACTTTCCGAAGGCCTGGGCGATCTGGCCGACGAGCTTGGCCCAGCCCATATCCATGGCCGCGTAGACCTCTCCGGCCTCCGGTCGCGCATTGTCCTTGAGGATCTCCACCATTAAGGTTGCATAGTCCGAGATAACAACGCCCGCCTGCAGCATGCGCAGGATCCCAGCCTGCCGCTTGGTTTCGCTAAATGTGCCTGAGGCGTCGACCGCCACATAAGCGTCGAGCCCCTTTGCCACGGCTGTCATGGCCGGAAAAGCCGCGCAGACTTCGAGCGAGATGCCGGCGAAAATCAGCTTCTTGCGCTTGGTCGCTTCGATCGCGCGAGCCACGCGCACGTCGTCGAATGCGTTGACCGATGAACGGTCGATGATCTCAATGCCCGGAAGAGCCTCCACCAGTTCGGGGATCGTCGGACCCCACATGCTGTCGCGCGCCGTCGTGGCAACGACGATCGGAAGTTTCAACGCTTTTGCAGCTTTGGCCAAAGCAACTACATTGTGTTTCAGCTCGCCGGTCGAATAGTCCCGGACGCCCGTCATGAGGCCGACCTGATGATCGACGAGCACAAGCGCCGCGTTTTGAGAAGTCAGCGGTTCGTAGGGACGCGGTTGATTATTCATTACATTCTCCTTTTGCGGGGATACTGGTTTCAGCCAGCTATCCGACCGATCATTTAATTTAATTTACTTTACGTTACGTTTTATAATAAAATATCGCCGATGTCAATTTAATTTACGCTACGTTCCGTTAAACTTAGTTCCATGAAGAAGAACGTACTCCCCACTGCGCGCAAAGGCCGGCCACCAAGCGAGATGGCGGCATCGCATACCGCCATCATGGCTGCGGTCTATACCCTGCTTCAGGAAAAGTCAGTCCGAGACCTGACCATAGAAGAGGTCGCCAGGCGGGCCGGGGTGGGCAAACCCACCCTTTATAAATGGTGGCCGACCAAAGCAACCTTGGTGTTGGCTATGCTCTGCGAGCGGATGGCTCCCAACCTGGAGAAGCCGACGGTCCTGACCGCGGAAGAGTCTCTGCGCCTTCGGGTGCGGCGCTTGATCGACGCCTTCAGCGGTCCGTTTGGCAAGATCGTGGCCGGGCTGATCGCCGAGGGCCAGAGCGAGCCAGCTATACGTCAGGCGTTCTTCGACCGATGGGTTAGTCCTCGGCGGACCGCCACCATCGCCGATCTGCAGCGGGGCAAGAATGCTGGCGAATTGCGGTCAGATACAGAACCTGACCTGCTGAACGACGCGATCTTTGGCGCGATCTATTATCGCTTCTTATTGGGCCCGGGCCCGTTTACCAGACGGTCCGGCGAAGAATTGGTCGAGCAAGTCATCCGTGGGCATCGCTCGGGAAACGCCCGGAGTTGATGGAAAGCGAGAGCGCGAGCTTCGAGGATAGGCCTTGTCGATGGCCGCCCTTCGGCAAGGTCGTCTTCACCATCTACCGGTTTTGATGTGCCCACGCCATGCAGGCACCGGTCAAGTTGACGCATGATCGCCATCCGCCGATCTAGCCTTATGATACCGAGCGGATTTCCGACAACCAGAAGTGTCTGCTCCTAAAACTGTGGTAAGGGGAGAGACCTCAGAACGGGATCTCGGCCCGTTGTGCATGGATTTCTAACACCCAAATCTGCTTACCGTAACCGCTATCCAACGTCTAAGTCTGTCCACGTGAGCAAGGCATTCCTGTGAAGCAGGCGCCATGAACAGACCGTTAGCGAGTACTCTTACCTGCGGCCTCATTGGACTGCTGTCCGTGCTGGCGATGGCGCAGAATCCTACCGGCAAACGGTGGATCGGAACGTGGGCGACGGCCCCACAGCCCTCCGTGCCAGGGCATGCCCAGAGTTTTCGGAACCAAACTCTGCGGCTCATCGTCCACACCAGCGCTGGCGGGACAAAGGTAAGGATTAAGATCTCCAACACCTTTGGTGACCATCCATTGCTTATCGGCGGCGCACACATTGCCCGCCGAACGGACGCGGCGGAGATCGATCCGACGTCCGACCGAACCCTGAAGTTTCACGGAAAACCGTCCACGACCGTCGCAGCAGGATCGAAGGTTGTGAGCGATCCGGTCGTGTTGGAGGTGCCGGCTCTGTCGGATCTGGCGGTCAGTCTGTTTCTGCCCGCGAGCACCGAGGTGCGGACCATGCACGTTCTGGCCATGCAGACGAGCTACGTTTCCGCTGAGACCGGAGATTCTGCGGCAAAAGTGAAGTTTCCAGTGGAAAAGAAAATCAAAACGTGGCCGTTTCTAACTGGGGTTGACGTCGAGGGCTCGTCTCGCGGAGCAGCCATCGTCGCATTTGGATCCTCGCTCACGGACGGAGATGGAACCGACTCGGACAGCAATGGGCGTTGGCCTGACGTGCTGGCGCAGAACTTGCAGAAAAGCGCTGCCGGGAAAGCGGAATTGGGTGTCCTGAATGAAGGCATCATCGGCAATCGCCTATTGAATGATAGCCCTGTGCAAGCGGCTGGCGGTCGATTTGGGTCAGTCCTGGGACAAGCGGGCCTGACGCGTTTCGAACGCGACGTGCTTGCGCAATCTGGCGCTAAGTATGTGATCGTTGGTTTAGGGATTAATGACATCGCCTTTCCCGGCTCGCTAACGCCTGCCACCGAAGGTATCAAGGCCGAGAGCATCATCGCCGCTTATCGGCTGCTCATCAAGCGGGCCCATCAGAGGGGTATTCGAATCATCGGCACGACGAACCCACCGTTTGAAAACTCGTTCTTGGAATTGGGGCCACCGGCGCCTCCAATCACTTTCTACACTGCCGAGAAAGAAAGCGTGCGACAGAAGGTCAACGTTTGGATCCTCAGCAGCGGTGAATTCGACGGCGTGGTGGATCTCGACGGGGTTTTACGGGACCCAAGTCACCCTACGCAACTGCTCCCGAGTTACGACAGCGGAGATCACCTGCATCCCAACAATGCGGGCTGCCGCGCCGAGGGAGATGCGATTCCCCTGGCGTTGTTCCAAAGCCATTAAACTCATCCCCATGTCGACTGTGTCGTTCCCGCCGGCGGACTCTCCCGCGATCATCGTCGATGGGTTCGATCCCACCCGCGCTTCTTCCTTCCCATCGCCATACTGCGGCGCGTGTTCCGTGGCAAGTTCGTCGCCGGCCTAAAGTCTGCCTTCGAACGCCGTCAACTGCACCTGGCCGGAGAACTCGCACCGCTCGCCCATCCCAAGTTCTTCGTGGCCTGGCTGCGTCCGCTCTTCCGCAAAGACTGGATCGTCTACTCCAAACCACCCTTCGGCGGCCCCAAGTACGTCCTGCAGTATCTCGGCCGCTATACCCACCGCGTCGCCATCTCCAACCATCGCTTGGTCGCATTAGGGGACGGCCAGGTTACCTTTCACCGGCGCGACTCGGCTCACAACAATAAGCAAAAGCTGTTGACGCTATCGCTCGATGAGTTCTTGCGCCGCTTCCTGCTGCATCTGCTCCCCAAGGGCTTCGTCCGCATCCGCCACTTCGGCTCCCTCGCCAACCGAAGGCGCGCTGCCCTACTGCCGCTGTGCTTCACCGCTCTCCACGCAGCTCCACCGCAAGCCGAATCGGAAACTTCGACCGCTCCGACCTTGCACCCGCTGTGGTGCTGTCCCCAGTGCGGCGAACCGATGGCCGTCGTCGAACGATTCACAGCTGCACAACTCCAACTCCGTTCTCCACCGTTCCTGGCCACGGCTGCATGACATCACTCGCCCACACACCGCGCTGTCGGCGCGCTTCAGAGCGTCTCGCCGAAGTGTGTCTCCGTTGCACCCAGACATCTTCATTCTTGTCCTCATCCACGCTCACTTTGGCCATCCACTCGTCTTTGCACAGGTGCGCCGGCCGCTACTCCACTGGCCTTGACCACTCGCCAAAAACGAAAAATTGATGCCCTGAAAAATCTACACATCGACACAATGGGGTGTCTCTCGGACCCTCTCTTTTCCCTTCTCCCGGGAGTGTTCGAGAGGGCGTTTCCAAGCCCAAATACTACTAGGCGAATAAAAAGCGAAATATGCTACTATCTTACCGTCATGGCGCGCCGCCCGGATTCCGGCACGAAAGAAGAGATCTGGACCCGCCAGGATCTGAAAGAGATTATGCGCAACCTGTCGCTTCTCAGCGAACCCGGCGTGCGCGAGTTCTACGAACGGGCGTACCGGGAGTGCCGCATCATCAACAGCCACACGTTCCCGCCAGCTCGCGCCGTGCAAGAACTGGTTCAGGCATGGAAGCAGCTTCGAAAGTGGCGGCGGCCGTGACACTACTCGATGCCCAGTTGCCGTTGGATTTGCTCGAGTGGTACGCCTTTCGTTTCCGGAACCATCGTCCTCACCCACAGCAGTTGAAGCATCATCATTCCGGCAAAGAACGCGAAAATGTAGCCTGGCGGAAATACCCCGACCATCTTCGGAAAGAGCGTAGTGAGCAGGGCGGCGAAAATCCAGTGCGTGAAGCTGCCGAGCGTCTGCCCTTCTGCCCGATGACGATTCGGAAAGATCTCTGAGATGAATACCCAGATGACCGCGCCTTGCCCGATTGCATGAGCCGCGATGAACGCGAAGATGCAAGCCGGAACGATCGAATAATGCTGTGTGAAGAAGGCCCACGCCACCAACCCAAGAGAGATGATGTACCCGAACGAGCCGATGTAGAGAAGCGTGCGCCGGCCGAGCCGGTCGATCAGCCACAGGCCGACAAAAGTGAAAATGAGATTCGTAACGCCAATCCCGATCGATTGCAGCAGCGCCGCTTCGGCACCGAGACCCGTTAATTCGAAGATGCGCGGAGCGAAGTACAGGATCGCATTGATTCCCGAGAGCTGATTGAAGAATGCAATCAGGAATGCCAACAGAATCGGCTTGCGGAGCCTGCTCGTCCAGAACTGCCCCGACGAAACTTGTTCCGTCGAGGCTGCCATGATTTCATCCGCTTCCTTTGCGATTTCGTCTTTGGACAGCTCAGGCTCGATCTGCTGCAACACCTTGAGAGCAGCCTCACGGTCATTCTTCTTGGTGAGCAACCACCGCGGACTCTCGGGAAGCGCAAGGCATAAAAGGGCATATAGCACAGAGGGAAACGCCGCGACTCCAAGCATCCATCGCCACGCATTCGGCCCAATGCCGGCGAGCAGAGCGTTCGACACGAAGGCCACCAATATCCCGAAGACGATATTGAACTGGAACATCCCGGCCAGTCGTCCGCGATGTTGCGGAGGCGCGATTTCGGAAATGTACATCGGCGCAACCACGGTTGAGATGCCGATGCCGAGTCCGCCAATCACACGAGCAGCGATGAAGACCCAGACGTTGGAAGCGAGCGCCGACCCCGCGGCTCCGAGCAGATAGAGAACTCCGATCCAGAGCAGGGTCGCCTTGCGCCCGAAGCGGTCGGCGGGCCACCCGCCGAGCAGCGATCCGACAACCGTGCCGTACAAGGCTGATGCCATGGCAATGCCATGCAGGTTGTCGCTCAGTCCCCACAGCGCCTGAATCGTTTTTTCCGCGCCGGAAATAACGACTGTGTCGAAGCCGAACAGGAATCCGGCCAACGCCGATGTCAGCGACCAGAAGAAAATGCGACGATTCATAGAGGGACGGCGCAGCTTACCACAAAATCGGCGTGAATCCCGCGGGATTAACAACGAGACGCGCTAAGTTTCATGAGGAAATGTCTCTAGTTGGCGTTCCTTAGTGAACCTTCGTGTCCTGCGTGGTTAATGCCTTGAGGTTGACGGTTCGACCTAGCCTGTGGTGAGCGGATACCCTTTTTCCCGCCAACCACGAATCCCGCCGTCCATCGAAATCACCTTGGTGTAGCCCATTTTCTGCACATTGTCGGCGGCCAGTGCCGAACGGAATCCGCCTCCACAATACAGAATCATCTCCGCGTTCAGTTCCGGCACGCGCGCCTCGATATCGCGTTCGATCACTCCCTTGCCCAGGTGAATCGCACCCGGAAGATGATCCTTGGCGTACTCACTTTCCTCGCGCACGTCGACGAGGATGAACTTGTCCCCACGATCCATCCTCCTCTTCACTTCGTCCACATTCGTTTCGCGAACCCGGGTCTTGGCGTCGTCCACAATTTTAAGAAAGCGGGGAGGATGCTGGTGAGCCATAAAATCTCCTTTGCAGATATGGTACCAAGCAGGTCCGGGTCGTACCGATTCGCACGGAGGGCGATTCTCCCACCAGGCGAGTTCGTGTGGGGAAAGCCGCCTTCGGCCGTCCAGCCGCGCAGCGGCGCTTGTTCTTCGAGTAGCATTGAGGCGTGCGTGAAAGAGACTCCCGCAGAATTGGGTTGGCGCGCGCCCTATCGAAGCTCGGTTATTGCTCGCGTTCGCAAGCCGCCGCTCTGATCCGCGCCGGCTGCGTGACTCTAAACGGTGCCGCTCGCCAAGATCCCGAGACGCCGGTTCAGATCGAACGTGATCGCATCGCGGTCGAAGGCCACGTCATCAAAGCCGCGGAAAATGTCTATCTGGTGATGAACAAGCCTCGGGGCCTGGTGACGACCGCCTCAGACGAGAAAGGACGCGACACGGTGTATTCGCTGTTCGCCGATCGCGCAGAATCGCTACCTTGGTTAGCTCCTGTCGGCCGCCTGGATAAAGCCAGCGAAGGACTGTTGCTTCTGACCAACGACTCCGAATGGGCAGCTCGCATCACGGCGCCTGAAAGCCATTTGCCGAAAACGTATCATGTGCAAATTGCCTCGATCCCACCCGGGGAAGTTCTCGAATCCCTGGAGCGCGGTGTTCGCGCCGACCATGGAGAACTTATGCAGGCAGTGCGCTGCCGTCTTCTCCGCTCGGGCGGAAAGAACTGCTGGCTGGAGATCACTCTCGACGAAGGCAAGAATCGCCAGATTCGCCGCATGCTGGCTGCTCTCGATCTGCAAGTCCTCCGGCTCGTGAGGGTATCGATCGGTCCGCTCGAACTCGGGACAATTCGCAAGGCGACGTACCGCTCCTTAACGGCGGAAGAGAAGACCGCGCTCGATCGCGCCATCGATCAGTCCTCGCGCGCGCGACAGTGACGCAAACACTTGTCAACCAACGTGTCACCGTAACCATTGTCCAGAAGTGGTTTACCTTCTCCCGTTGATGCCAGCTTCTATGCGACCTTAACCGCTGTCTTCGATTTCAGGAAGGCAACATCAATGCGTAAAGCAGCTATCTGGCTACTGCTTACCGCTCTCACCGTGGTCATGGCCTACAACGATTTGACCGGTGCCGTTTCTTCCGGTTTTTTAAGTCCGCTGCGTCTGCCAATATATTATTGTTTCAAAATGACTTACATGACGCAAAGAGTGAAAGTGTGTAAGTAGACGCAAAGAGTGAAAGTGTGTAAGTAAATGTGTCGCTTTTTAAGATTTCCGACTTCCCAGGCGCAGAGGAAATACGTTGCCCGAATGCGCTCCTTTCGGCGTTTTTGTCGTGCAAATAGCCGATCCCTCTATTTTCGATTGTCATGACTTATGAAAATAGCGCAGAACGCTATTTTCGGCGCTAGAAGGCAGATGTGCACCACGCTACCAACATCCCCGGCCATAAAGTGTCGCAGGGCAGCTATTCAGCATTTGTGCCAGCGCCCCTGCCTCCAGAACTGAACTGGACACGGCGGCTGATTGGGGCACTTTCGGATGCAGACCGGCTAGTCGGAAGACTGGCGCGAGGGTGGTCGCCTTCCCAATCCTCATATCTTGATCCGGCCCTTTGTACAGCGCGAAGCCGTTCTATCGAGCAAGATTGAAACCTGTTGGCGCTGAACCTTGCGTTACTTTTGAGGATGCGTGAAGTCGCAAGCAGTATCAAACCTGACTCAGTAAAGGAGAATCACAGCTGACGGATCTGACACTTTTATCGGCGCTTGACATGGTGGAGCAGGTCCGCCAAAAGAAGATTTCTCCCGTCGAACTCGCCGAAGCCCACCTCGCCAAAATCGAGCGCCTGACTCCGAAGTTGAATGCCTTCGTGCAGGTCCATCCCGAGCGCGTCCGCCGGCAAGCGCGCGAAGCCGAAGCCGCCGTGATGAGCGGCCAGATTCTTGGCCCCCTGCACGGAGTCCCCATCAGCATCAAGAGTTCGATCGACGTTGCTGGCATGAAATGTGAAGCCGGCACCCGGCTTCGCGCCGGTTTCGTCGCCACACAGGATGCACCCTTGGTTGAACGTCTGCGGCGAGCCGGGGCAATCATCCTCGGCGTAACCAACACGCCCGAGTTGCTCATGGCCTGGGAAACCGACAACTTGCTCTACGGCCGCACCAACTCGCCCTGGGATCTGGATCGCACTCCCGGCGGATCAAGCGGAGGAGAGGCAGCAGCCATCGCATCCGGCATGTCCGCCGGAGGCGTTGGCAGCGACGGCGGCGGATCCATTCGCGTTCCCGCCCACTTCAGCGGCATCTGCGGTCTCAAGCCAACTCCCGGACGCATCCCTTCGACTGGTCACTTTCCGCCCTCCGGCGGTCCATTTGCTTTGCTCGGTGTGGTGGGCCCGATGGCGCGCACCGTAGCCGATCTCAAAATTCTGTTTGAAGTCATGCAGGGTCCCGACGACGGAGACGCCTTTGCAGCGCCCGTCCCACTCCGTTGGCCGACCAACGATGAACTCAGGCATCTCCGCATCGGTTATTTTGAAGACGACGGCCGCACGCCCGTAACTGCAGAAATTCGCCATGCAGTTCGAATTGCCGCCGAAGCGTTGAGCCGCGCCGGGTTTCAGGTCGAACCATTTCGCCCCGAAGGCCTGGAAGAAGCCCGCCTTCTCTGGAAGAAGTTTTTTGTCAAAACTGGCGGCATGCTTATCGGCCCAATGTTTGCCGGCCGGCAGCAGGATGTGAGTCCGACCCTGAAGCAATTCCTCGCATGGTCGGCAGCCGAGCCGAGCCTTTCCGGCCAGGCGGTGATTGACGCATGGATTGGTCGTGACACGTTGCGCGCGAGTCTCCTCGAGCAGATGCGGAAGTACCCAATTCTCCTGTGCCCACCCGCCGCGATTCCCGCCTTCCGCCACGGCGAGCGCAGTTGGACGATCGACGGCAAAACCGTCGAGTATCTCGATGCCTGGAGTTACACCGAGTGGTTCAATCTGCTCGGCAATCCCGCCGCAGTTGCTCCCGTGAGCCAGTCGCCCGAAGGCTTGCCGATCGGCGTGCAGATTGTCGGCCGCCCCTGGGAGGAAGAGCAGGTTCTGTCAGTCGCTGCTGCACTAGAAAAGGAAGTCGGACCTGGAAAGAGGCCGCCAAACCAATTGGCATAGCCTCATGGCCGCAGCGCACCTGAAATAAGCACCACCAAGGAAACGAAGTATCACGAAGGAAACTCGGATTTCCTTCGTGGTGATGCCTTTGGATTGCGTTTTTGTTTCGGGGAGCTCTAGTATTTTTGTATTATTCCGCCGCTCCAGACGACTGTATAAGTTTAGTAGCGCGAGACTTCGGTTCACTGTGGGGCCGAGGTCGGGACATCTCCCTTCGCAGTCGCCATTCGCGAAATGCCAGACTCCAGGAAAAGAAGCGACCAGATTCTGTCTTGGCTCATCGCCTTTCTGGCCGTTTCCGCTGCCTACCTCTACACATTTCCGCAGGCCAACATCTTCTACGCCGTCATTGTCCTCTTGCACTCTGCCGGAGGTGTGCTCGCCGCTATTCTTCTCGTTCCAATGCTGTTTCGCCTTCTGCGCTCCGGAACCCCAGCCGCGCGAGCCGGATGGTTCCTGATTGCGGCCGGCGCACTGGTTGGACTCATCCTTATTAAGACCGGCACTCCGCGAACAGAATGGAACAAGCTCTATCTCCACATTGCGCTTTCGCTGGCGGGCTTGGCATTGCTGATTGCAGGATGGCTGCGTGCACGTGGCTCTTCCGATGCGCGTCCGATCGCGTCACCATTGGGCGCGGGCGCCATCCGAGTTGTGCTCTGCCTGGCACTGTTGGCGGCAATTGGATACACAGCGCGGTACGTGCGCGGCAGTTGGGAAACGCGCAACCGCATTCAGAATCCGGCCATGCCCCCCGATGATATGAATGGCGAGGGCGACGGTCCCGAAGGCTCGTTCTTCCCCAGTTCCGCACAGGTGTACGGCAAGCAGAAAATTCCCAGCAAGTTTTTCATGGAGTCCGATTCCTGCAAGCGCTGCCACGAAGACATTTACAACCAGTGGTTCAGTTCCGCGCACCATTTCTCGTCCTTCAATAATCAGTGGTATCGCAAATCGATCGAGTACATGCAGGATACGATCGGAACCCAGCCCTCGAAATGGTGTGGAGGATGCCACGATCCCGCAGTGCTCTACGCCGGCATGATGGACACGCCCATCAAGCAGATCGTGCATCGCCCCGAAGCTCAGGCAGGACTCGGCTGCATGATGTGCCACTCCATCGCTAACGTGAAGAGCACCATGGGCCAGGCTGATTTCTATCTTGAATATCCCAAGCTTCACGAACTGGCCGCGACCAAGAATCCCATTGCTCGCGAGCTGCATGATTTCCTGATCAAGCTGAATCCCGAGCCGCATCGCCGCGTGTTCCTGAAGCCTTTCATGCGCGACCAGACGGCGGAGTTCTGCTCGTCCTGCCACAAGGTGCACCTTGACGTTCCGGTGAATCACTACCGCTGGTTCCGCGGATTCAACGAGTACGACAACTGGCAGGCCAGTGGCGTATCAGGTCAGGGCGCGCGTTCGTTCTACTATCCGCCGAAGCCGCAGCAGTGCGCGGATTGCCACATGCCCATGGAATCGTCGAAAGACCAGGGCAACATCAACGGCTTCGTGCACTCGCATCGCTTCCCGGCGGCAAACACGGCGGTACCGACGGCGAACGAAGATCCCGCCCAGCTCAAGCTCACGGAAGACTTCCTAAAGAGCGGCGCACTTACCGTCGACATCTTTGCGCTCTCGCCGGCGGAGGCTCCGCTAAAGCCGGGCGCGGCCACGCAATCGGATTTGTCCACGACGTTCGCGGTGGGTGAAGAAGCCGAGAGCAACATCGCAGCTGCCGCCGGAGGTGAGGCCGTTCCGGTAACAGCTCCGCTCAACCGCGTTCAACCCGCTTTGCAACGAGGAGATACGGTGCGCGTCGACGTGGTCGTGCGCACCAAGAAAGTCGGACACTTCTTTCCCGGTGGCACCGTTGATGCCTACGATACCTGGCTCGAACTGAAGGGAACCGACGACAAGGGCCGGACCATCTTCTGGAGCGGCATGGTCGAGGACAATGGCCACGGCCCGGTCGAGAAAGGTGCGCACTTCTACCGCTCGCTACAGATCGATGCCCACGGCAATCCCATCAACAAACGCAACGCCTGGGCCACGCGCGCGGTGGTGTACGTGCGCCTGATTCCGCCCGGCGCGGCCGACACCGTGCACTACCGCCTGCACATTCCCGAAAATGCCGGCAATAAGATCACGCTGCACGCCCGTCTCTGCTACCGCAAGTTCGCGTGGTATGGCACGCAGGAAGCGTTTGCGGGCATACCCGATCCAGCCAAGCCCAATGCGGTTTCCTCGGAGTACGACGATCGCCAGACCCTTTTTACGGGGTCATTGAGCGGAGTCTCGGCGAAGGAAGAAAAGATTCCCGACCTGCCCATCGTTTCCGTTGCCGAAGACGAAGTCACGCTTCCCGTCGTCGCGCACGACGCGCCAGCACCCGCGCCCAGCACCATCGTCCGCAGAGAAGAGTGGCAGCGCTGGAACGACTACGGCATCGGCCTGTTCCTGCAGGGAGACCTGAAGGCCGCCGCCGCCGCTTTCGAGAAAGTGACCGAAGCCGACCCGAATAATCCCGACGGCTGGGTCAACATCGGACGCTGCGCCGTGCAGGAAGGTGATATGGCGCGTGCTCGCACGGTGCTGGAAAAAGCCCTCTCGTTATCCCCGAACCTGGCACGGGCCAACTTTTTCTATGCGAAAGTCTTGCGCTCCGATGGCAACTACGAAGGCGCCGCGTCGCGGCTGCACAGCGTGCTCGCGCAGTATCCCCGCGATCGCGTTGCCTTGAATGACTTGGGACGCGTTCTCTTCCTGCAGCGCAGGTATGACGAGGCGGTAAAGGTCTTGCAGTCCGTGCTCGAGATCGATCCCGAGGACTTGCAGGCCCACTATAACCTGATGCTCTGCTACAACGGCCTCGGAAACGAGAAGCTCGCGAAAGAACATCAGGCCCGCTACATGCGCTTCAAGGCCGACGAATCGTCACAGGCGATCACCGGCCCCTACCGCCAGCTTCATCCCGAAGACAACAACGAACGCCAATCAGTCCACGAACACGTCTCGGTACCACTGCCTGTCATTAACACAGGTCATGGAAAAATCACGACTCATGTGGGGACGGCCGCCATCGGCCGTCTGGCCGGGCAAAGCCCGGCAGCGATTTCTGCCGGAGCCTCCCGATAAATGTTCTCCTCAAGAAAGCATTTCATCCCCTTATTGATTTTCTGTTGTGCCGCCGCATCTCTGTGTTTGCCCCCGCCGAGCTCCGCCCAGCAGATCCAATTCCGCGACATCACCACCCAAGCCGGCATCCACTTCACTCACAACAACGGCGCCTTCGGCAAGAAGTGGCTTCCCGAAACCATGGGCCCGGGCTGCGCCTTCATCGATTACGACAACGACGGATATCCCGACATCATCCTGATCAACGGCGAAGATTTCCCGGGACATCCCCACGCGGGCGCGACCACGCCGAAGCTCTATCACAACAATCACGACCGCACCTTCACTGACGTCACGCGCAAAGCCGGACTCGCCGTTCCCCTTTACGGTTTGGGTGTTGCCGTCGGGGACTACGACAACGACGGCTTCGACGATCTCTTCATCTCAGCGCTAGGCCAGAGTCATCTCTTCCACAACAACGGCAACGGCACCTTCACGGAAGTGACCAAAGCCGCCGGAATGTGGGGCCCGAATGAGTTCTCCACGAGCGCGGCCTGGATTGACTACGATCGCGATGGCAAACTCGATCTTGTCGTAGCGAATTACGTCCAGTGGAGCGAGCCGGGCGATCTCTACTGCACCATCGACGGCGCGCACAAGTCCTACTGCACGCCTGAATCCTACAAAGGTACATCGTTACGTCTCTGGCACAACCTTGGTGCGGGAAAATTCGAAGACGCCACGCAGAAAGCCGGCTTGAGCGATCCGACGTCAAAGAGTCTGGGTATCGCGATTCTCGATATGAATCTCGACGGATGGCCTGACATCCTGATCGCCAATGATACGCAGCCCAACAAGCTGTATGTGAACAAGAAGAACGGCACATTCGAAGAGCGCGGAGTCGCTGCCGGAATCGGCTTCAGCGAGGACGGCGTCGCCCGCGCCGGCATGGGCGCTGATGCCGCCGACTATGATCGCAGCGGCCATGCCAGCCTGATCATCAGCAACTTCGCCAACCAGATGGTTTCGCTCTACCACAACGAGGGCAACGGATTGTTCGTCGACGAAGCCCCGCAATCCGAGGTCGGCCGCGACACCCTGGTCACCCTCGGCTTCGGCTGCTTCTTCTTCGACTACGACAACGACGGCTGGCCCGACATCTTCGTCGCTGACGGCCACATCGAAAATGAAATTGAGCGCGTACAAAAGCGTGTGAGCTACGCCGAGCCTCCACACCTGTTTCGAAACCTGGGCGGCGGAAAATTTACCGAAGTCACCGCGCAGGTGGGGAAGTCATTTGGTGCTCCGAAAGTGGCGCGCTCCGCGGCCTATGCCGATATCGACAATGACGGCTTCCTCGACATTCTGCTGACGACAAATGCCGGCCCCGCCTACCTTTTCCGCAACGAAGGCGGCACCAACCACAGTCTGCGGATCAAGCTGGTCGGCACGAAATCGAACCGCGACGGCATCGGCGCAGTAGTACGCGTGGCCTCCGGCCCCGATAAGCAATGGAAGATGCTGCGCTCCGGCTCGAGCTACCTCTCACAAAGCGAACTGGTGCTCACGTTCGGTCTGGGTGCGCAAACGAAAGCGGATGCAATCGAAATTCAGTGGCCGAGCGGACAAGTCGACAAGCTCTCGAATGTCAATTCTGGTCAGACGGTGACGGTGCAAGAGGGGAAGGGAATCACCGCCAATCGCGCGTACGCGGCGCCGAGCGGGAAGAAGCAACTAGTAGCTGGCAAATAGTTTTTACCTTTTATGAAAATTCACAGTGCCTCGAATCCTCTGTGTTCCCCTGTGCCCTCTGTGGTTAAATCTCTAACGGAATGAATCTTAGAATTTCTGCCGCGCTTTTCGCCGCAATCCTCGCGGCGTTCGGTCTACTGAAGCCGGCGTCCCAACCCGACTCCGTCGAAGCTGCGCGCCACAATAACCTCGGCTCCGCCTACATGAATCAGCAGCTCTTCGAAAAGGGACTGAAAGAATTCCAGCAGGCGCTTGCCGCCGACCGCAAGTTTGCGATTGCGCGCGTGAATGAAGGTGTCGCCTACCTCAACCTGCAAAAAGTGGATGAGGCCAAAGCTTCTCTTGAAGAAGCCTTGAAGCAGGACCCGAAAAATCCCAATGCGTGGTACAGCCTAGGTCTGCTGGCGAAAAACACCGGCGACGCGCAAGCCGCGATCGAAGCTTTCAAGCACGTCATCGAGATCGACCCCAACGACGCCGACACCTGGTACTTCGTCGGTACAGCCTACGTGCAGGCGAAGCAGTTTCCCCAAGCCATTGATGCTTTCGAACACGCCCTGAAAATCAACCCTCTGCACGCCTCCGCCGAATTCGGCCTCTCCCGCGCCTACCAGCAATCCACCGACACCGATCACGCCCGCGAGCACCTGAAGCGCTTCCAATACATCACGCAAAACAAAATCGGCGCTCCCATGAGCCTCGCCTACGGCGAGCAAGGCCAGTACTCGCGCGTAGTCGAGTCGCCGCAAGCGCAACTGAAACCGCCACCGCCAATTAAGGTGCAGTTTGTCGATGTGACGAAAGAAGCAGGGTTGGGGCAGAAGACAAGCGGCGAGAAGAGTGATCGTAAGTTGCCAGATTCATTCGGTCCCGGAGCCTGCTTTGTCGACTACGACAACGATGGACGAATCGACCTCCTGTTGCCGGACAACGGACCGAGTGGTGGTGTCGCACTGCTCCACAATCTCGGCAACAAGTTTGAGGATGTAACCCAGAAGGCCGGCCTCGATCCCAAACTTCACGGCGTCGGATGCGCGGTTGGTGATTACGACAACGACGGCTTCGCCGATATTGTACTGACCACCAGTGAACACGTATCCCTTCTTCACAATGAAAAGAATGGAACCTTCAAGGATGTCTCACAAAGCGCAGGAATTCGCGATGGCAACTTCACCCTGGGCGCGACGTTTATCGACTACGATCACGACGGGGATCTGGATCTCTACATCACAAGATCTACGATGGCGCCCGGCCAGGTTTGCGGACGGGGTTCCTATTCCGGCCCACGCGGGGTTCCGGCAAAGGGAAAAGGGGATTGCTTCAAGTCCTTGGTTGGCCCTCCGGACACTGGCACGCAAACCTCAAATACTCTGTGGCGCAATGACGGGAACGGCGCATTCTCCGACGTTACCGATAGCACAGGGCTAGCTAACAATGTCGGTCATGGAGGCATCGCCGCGGTTGGGACGGATTACAACAACGACCGCGCCATCGACCTCGTTGCGGATTCCTGGGTGACTCCCGACGGGCATGACGATCCAATCGTCTTCGAGAATCCTCGCGAAGGAAAATTCCTCATGCGCCATCCATGGACGGAGGAGATGAGAAACGTGGGCGCTTCAATGGGCATTGCTGTCGGCGACTTCGACCATGACGGCTGGATGGATCTGGCGCTCACTTCTCCAGGTATTTCCTTGTGGCGTAATGACCACGGCAAAGTGTTTCAGGACGTCCAGATTTTCCACCCGCTACCTTTGTCGTCCCCGTTGCCGCCAGTCAACTGGGCCCGCGCCTACGGCGTCGCCGCCTTCGATTATGATAACGACGGCTGGGTCGACATCGTCGCCGTCGGCGAGACCAGAGACGGCAAAGGCGAAGTCCGCCTCTTCCGCAACCTCGGCCCCGACGGATTCAAAGACGTCACCACCGACGTCGGCCTCGATAAGATTCATCTCGAAAGTCCGCGCGCCATCATTACCGGCGATTACGACAACGACGGCGCCACCGACCTGCTCATCACGCAAAATCACGGCCCCGCCGTGCTCCTGCGTAACGAGGGTGCAACCCAAAATCACTGGCTGAAGCTCTCGCTTAAAGGACTTAACGACAACAAGTCTGCCATCGGCACGAAGGTCGAGATCTTCTCCGGCGGCAACCGCCAGAAGTTCGAAATCTACGGATCGAACGGCTACCTCGGCCAGAACTCCACCGACATCGTCGTCGGCCTCGGCCAGTCGAAGAATGCCGACATCGTGCGCATGCTCTGGCCCACCGGCGTACTCCAGGACGAAGTTGACGAGACTCAGGTTGCCGGTGACAAGCGTCATGAAATCCTCGAGATCGACCGCCGCGGCAGCTCGTGTCCCACGCTGTTCGCGTGGAATGGCGAGCGCTACGAGTTCGTCGCCGACATGCTGGGCGCCGCAGTCGTCGGCCACTGGATCGGCCCCAACCAGCGCGACATCCCGCGCCCGGTCGAGTACATCAAGATCCCGCAAGGCATGGTTCGGGAGAAGGAAAATCCCCACTTCTCCCAAAATCAGGGACAGTTGGGGCCCCCGAGTCCGGTTCAGCCAACGACTGACGACCGACGACCAACGGCGGTTCTGTCCTTCCGCTTCATGGAACCCCTCGAAGAAGCCGTCTACCTAGATCAGGTGCGGTTGCTGGCCGTCGATCATCCCGCTGCCGTCGATGTATATCCCAACGAATATTTCGCCTCGAATCCGCCGTATCCGGAATTCAAAGTCGTCGTCAGCCGCGACGCCCGCCCGCCCGCCGGAGCCTGGGACGAGCACGGTCACGATGTGCTCCCTGATCTGCGCGCCCACCGTTTCTTCGGCGATTTCGAGTTGACACAATTCGCCGGATTCGGTAAGCCGCACACTCTCACGCTCGATCTCGGCGACCCCTATAAAGGAGGTCCGCTCTGGTTGCTGATGCACGGCGAGATCGAATACTTCACCGCCAACAGCATGTACGCCGCCGCGCAGTCCAGACTCGAGCCGATCGCGCCCTACGTCGAAGCACAGGGCAGCGATGGAACCTGGAAGCGCGTCATGGATGATATGGGATTCCCCGCCGGCGGCCCGCGCACCATGACGGCTGACCTCACCGACAAGCTTCCGCCCGGCGCAAAGAAAATCCGCATCACGACAAACCTGCAAGTCTACTGGGACAGCATCCTGATTAGCCGTACTGA
Source organism: Candidatus Sulfotelmatobacter sp. (assembly GCA_035568275.1). Lineage (GTDB taxonomy): Bacteria > Acidobacteriota > Terriglobia > Terriglobales > Acidobacteriaceae > Sulfotelmatobacter. The sequence goes on along the minus strand of DATMOO010000329.1, from coordinate 18,705 downwards.
ACAATCTCCGTCGTACTCCGTCACCCCCGTGTCTCTCCTCCACGCCGACCTTGAGTTCCACGGCTATCCCTACAAGATCGAAGGCACGCCTCCCGGCAACGTCCACTACATCTACGAGAAGACCAGCGCCACCGGCCCCTACACCCGTCCACAGGGAACCTACACGCGCTACGGCGACGTCCTCCCATTGCTCGCCGCCACCGACGACAAACTTGCCGTCTTCGGTTCCGGCGATGAAGTCCGCCTCGACTTCGATCCCAGCAATCTTCCCCCGCTTCCTCATGGCTGGGTGCGCGACTACTTCTTCGCCGCCAACGGCTACGAAAAGGACATGGACTTTTACGCCGCCGAAGGCAACTACGTCGCGCCGCTGCCGTTCCTCAGCATGGGCGAATATCCCTACACGCCGAAAAAGTCATTCCCGCTAGACGATGCGCATGTGAACTATCTGCTCGAATACAACACGCGCCACATGTCAGGCAACGAGCAGCGCGGATACTGGTTCGACTACGGAGGCGCTCCCCGCTGACCGCCCCGTGTGTGCTGCAGTCTTCTCATCGATGTCATCCTGAAACTCGGCAAAGCCGAGTTGAGGGACCGTACGACCGAGTCCGCAGTGGAGGCGGCCGACCGGTTTGCCCGGGCCGCAGACATCAGGCAAGAACCCATCCGTGGCGGTGGAACTGGCAACCCTTCGTGAAGGTTCCTCCGAGAGTTGCCGCGCGCCCCGCAGAGCCGAATGACATCTCGATGATGGGACGCAGGAAAACAACCGCGTGAGCCTACAGAATCGTTTTAATATTGACATCGCCGCCCCTGCCATAATCCAATAGCCGTTCTCATGGAAACCTCGACTGCCGCACCTTCCGCCGGTCCGAGACTGCGACGAACACTCACCCTCTGGGACCTGGTGCTGTATGGAATTATCGTCATCCAGCCCGTCGCCCCGATGTCAGTTTTCGGCGTACTCAGCGATGCCGGACATGGGCATGTGGTCACAACGCTGCTCATCGCGATGGTGGCGATGTTGTTTACCGCCTTCAGCTATGGCCGCATGGCTCGGGCGTATCCGAGCGCCGGATCCGCATTCACCTACGTGGGACAAGAAATCAATCCCGCGCTCGGCTATGTCACGGGATGGTCCATGACCATGGACTACATGCTCAACCCGATGATTTGCATCATCTGGTGCAGCCAACAGGCTTTCGTCTTCGCTCCGCACTTACCCTATTGGCTTTGGGCAATTTTCTTTGGTGGGATTTTTACTTTTCTGAACATTCAGGGCATCAAAACCTCCGCGCGCGTGAATACAGTACTGGCTGCCGGCATGGGAGCCGTAGTCGCCATTTTCTTCATGGTCGCGGCGCGCTACATCTTCGGTCATCCGCACGACGGTGCCTCTTTTTTCAGCCGGCCTTTCTATGATCCCCAGCTCTTCAATTCCAAAGCAGTACTGGCGGCGACCTCGATCGCGGTGCTCAGCTACATCGGCTTCGACGGAATCTCTACGCTCTCCGAGGAGGCGGAGAATCCGAGAAGGAACATTTTGCTGGCCACGGTTCTCACCTGCTTCGTGATCGGCATACTCTCAGCCCTCGAAGTCTACGCTGCACAGCTGGTATGGCCTGCCAACCAGCCCTTCCCCAACAGCGATACCGCTTTCACCTACGTTGCCGGACGCGCCTGGAAACCCATGTTTGCCATCCTGGGATTCACCTTGCTGGTGGCCAACTTCGGCTCGGGAATGGGAGCGCAAATCGGCGCCGCTCGCCTGCTCTATGGCATGGGGCGTAGCAAGGCATTGCCGCAATCGTTTTTCGGCGTCGTCGATCCTAAACGCCATGTTCCCCGCAACAATGTCATATTTGTCGGAGTGATCGCCCTTGCCGGCGCGCTGCTCGTGAGCTTCGGCCTCTTCAGCTATGGATTAGGCGCAGAGATGCTCAACTTCGGCGCCCTCATCGCATTTATGGGAGTAAACATGGCAGCTTTCGTGCGCTATCACGTGCGCGAAGGCGGCCACAATGCCATTGCGCCCCTGGTGCTGACAGCGGTTGTGATCGGATTAGTCTTGTTGCCCGGCTCGAACTGGATTCTCTTAGGCTGTGCGGCGCTGGGTCTGGCGATCATTGCAGTGTGGACGCCACCTCTAGCCGGATTCACCATCTGTTTCTTCCTCTGGAAAAACTTGAGCTGGAAGGCGTGGATTGTCGGCGGTATCTGGATGGTCGTTGGAATCGCCGTCGGCGCATGGAAGACGCGCGGCTTCCGCGGCGATCTGGTGAACTTCGAGCTTCCCCCTGAAGAGCAAGAAATTTAGGCGTGGCTGGTTCTCAACTACGGCCAGAAACATCTTTCGCGCCGTTCTCGAAGTATCGCCGCGGCGTCGTCCCTAGCGCTTTTCGAAACATCGCGATAAATGCGCTGGGCGTGCTGTAGCCCGCTTCCAGAGCAGCATGGCTGATTTTTTCTCCCGCTGCCAAGAGCTGCAACGAGCGCAGCAACCGTAGCTGCTGTCGCCATTTTCCCAGCGACATCCGCGTTTCCTGCTGGAATAGCCTTTCGATGGTTCGCTTGCTCGCCCCAGCTTTTTTGCATGCCCACGCTAAAGAGCGGGAGTTGTCGGGATTGCCTTGCAGCGCTGCCGCGACCCGTGCGGCTCGCGAATCGGATGGGCTGGGCAGTTGTAGAGGAACTGCCTGCACGGTTTCGAGTTGGTCGATCAGAACGTCGATCAGGTGCGCGAGAGTTTTTGATTTGCGGTTCAGCTTACCCAAGCTGCAGAGATGAACAATCAGTTGCTGCAGCAGAGGTGAAACGTTCACCACGCGACACGTTCGTGGAAGCCGTCGTACCAGACGCGCCCGCAGGTAAATTGTCCGCATCGACACAGCGCCTGACATGAGAATGCTGTGGGGAGTGCCCGCGGGTATCCAGACCGCCCGCTGCGTAGGCACCACCCACGTTCCAGCGTTCGTGCGAACTGTCATTACGCCCTGGCACGCATACACCAACTGATCCTCCGGATGCAGGTGCTCCGGGATGGCATGCCCGTGTCCAAGATCGTAAGCCAGCGCAGTCACCGGCGATGGCAGCCTGGGGCAGACGTGAACGCTCTGTCGCTTTCTCGACATTCATTGTCACAATAACGTAATGACGTATCCACAGCAATAGCTTAATCTTTGCTTCACGTTCACGGTTCGAGAGGAGATCAATCATGCTGGGATCGACGAACATCGTCGCGTTTGTTCCGATCAAGGATTCGGAAAAGGCCCGGGCTTTCTACGAAGGCGTGCTGGGCCTACGCTTCGTCAAGGACGACGGTTTCGCGCTCGTCTTAGAAGCCAACGGCATCATGGTGCGAGCCGCGAAGATGAAAGAGGTCACGCCAGCGCAGTTCACCATCTTGGGATGGCAGGTGTCAGATATCGAGCAGATAGTCCGTGCGCTAGCGGCGAAGGGCGTGCACTTCGAGATTTTCGGCTTTTTCAAGCAAGACGAACTCGGAATCTGGACCGCGCCAACCGGAGACAAAGTCGCGTGGTTCAAGGATCCAGACGGAAATATCCTCTCAGTTTCGCAACATGTAGACTGAACGAAACGGCGGAGTAGTCAGGTCCAGGTCACTCTGAGGGTAATGAGAGCGTCTTGTCATCCTGAGGACCGCGCTTTTTGCGGGCCGAAGGACCTAGGGAATCGTCGGCATCGTTGATGCTGTCGCCAAAGCGCACAGGTCCTTCGCTTATCCTGCTTAGGTCTACTCCACATTCCACCCGCTGACTTCGACCGAAGCCTTGGCCGCACCCAACTCGCTCGCACGATAACTCGCGGTAATCTCCCGCTTCTCTCCCGGCAGCAGCGAAATGTAGTTATCCTCCCAAACGACGGGCAGGATCTCTTCTCCCTTTACGCCCTTATCGACCTTCAACCGCACAAAGAACGCCAGATTCTTGCTGGGATTCTCAATCGTAAGGTGCGTGACCACATCCTCACCTTTGCGCTCAGTGCGGTCGGTCACTCTCAACTTCACTTTCGACAATTGCGAGATGGCCGTGAAGTCCGCGTACGACGCAGTTGGCGTCATCCACCATGTAGACTTCGCCCAGTCGAGCGTTTCCGGTTTGGTCGAGAGCCAGTAGAAATTCGATCCCACGAGCTTTCCGGCGGAGTCTGCCAGCTTTAGCACGAGGAAATAGGTGTTGCTCAGTCCGGAGACCTCGGGCAGCGTGAAGATCTTCGCCGTGCTGTCGGCGGCGGCATCGACCGAATTCTCCTGCGAAAACTTCTCGGTCGCATCGAGGTTGTAGATCTTGGTTGTGAGTTTGAGCCCTTTGGCGTCGATGTACTCGCTGCTGACCACCCAGATCGAATGATCGTCGTACCCGTACAACGGATGCAGCGCTTCCATTGCCCGCTTGGCGCCGAAATATCCGCCGCCCGGACGCAGGTAGTAGTCGTACAGGTGCCAGATCATCGAGGGCCAGGCGTTGTTCAGCATCCACTGAATCACGCCAGTCGACTGATATTTATTCCGGCTGTACGCCTCGTACATGGCACGCACGCCTTCATAGGTCTGCATCTGTGACTTGATGGCGAAGTCTTCCACATTGTCCGACTTGCCGTAGCGGTTCGCCAGCGCCTCGCTGAAGACATTGATGGTTTTGAACTCGCCGCCGCCCGCGTGATAGTTCCACACATCATCGATCGGCCACAGGTGATCTTTACCCACCATCGCACGAATGCTCTCGACTGGCGGAACCGCAGGCCCCATGCTGGTTTCGGTATTGAATCCGTAAGCACCGCCGCATCCCCCGGGATTGCATAGCTTGCGCCCGGGTTGGCCCTCAGGAGTATCCACCTGCCAGTAGTTGGGAGCAACGTATTCGTAGGGCCCGCTCATCTTTGCGCCACTGTCGCCAGTGACGCTGGTCTTCTTTCCGGTAGCTGACGACACCACTGGATTCGGCCACAGCAGTTCTTTCTCGATATCGAGATACATCTGCTCCACATCCGGCGGCGGAGGATTATCGCTCCCGTTCAGCCACATCACCAGGCTGGGATGGCTTCGCAGCCGGTAAATCTGATCCCGCAGCGACTGCTTGGCGATTTCAAAATCCTGCGGCTGCCAGCGCGGCCAGCGCTCCCAGAAATCGCAGCAGCACCATCCCGCCATTACCAGAATGCCCTGATGATCGGCCAGGTTGTAGAACTCTTCCGTCTCCAGCTTTCCTTCCAGTCGGACCGTGTTCAGCCCCATGTCCTTCACGTAGCGGAATTCATCCTGCAGTCGCTCGGAGTTCTCGCGCAGCATCATGTCGGGAGTCCAGCCGCCGCCGCGAATCAGGATGTTCTTGCCGTTGATGTGGAAGGCGCGCCCGCCAACCGAATTGAGGTCGGAAGTGACCTCGCGAATTCCGAACTCGGAGCTCGATTTGTCGCTGGCCGCGTCGCTGACTTCGAATTCCATGTTGAGCTTGTAGAGGTTCGGCGTTCCCATCTGCACCGGCCACCACAGCCGCGGATTCGATACGACCAGTTGAGAAAACTTGTCAGGCGCGAACGTGACATCCTTGGACTCGTTGGCCGCGAGGTCCACGTCCTGCTCGAAGGTGATGTTCTCGATCTTGCCTTTGAGCTTGCCCTTTACCGCTTGATCGGTACCGTTTTTCACCTGCGCCGTGACAGTGAGTTGCGCACTGTCGTTGGCCGGCGGATTCAACTTCGAAACCACCGTCGGATAGCGCAGCGCGACCGGTCCGCTGGTCGTCACATACACTTCGCGCCACAGTCCCATGTTCTTGTCGGGCGGCGCTGGGTTCCAGTCGACGAAAGTGATGGCCAGATCGTGATCGGTGGGTGCGAATGCCTGCACCGCCAGCACATTTTCGGCGCCCGTTTTCGCCGACGAGGTGATGTTCAATTCGTACGTCCGCCAGGCTCCAGCAACGTCGTCCGACTTCGCAATCTGCTTTCCGTTCAGAAAAATATTGGCGCGGTAGTTGATCCCATTGAACTTCAGCCAAATCGTCTTCCCTTTGTACGACGCTGGAATGGTGAACGGCTTGCGATACCACCAGGAGACCGCGTAGGGGCTGTCGGACGCCATGGCAAGGTTCGAGAAATTAGCCCCGATCGGATAGTTCACACCGGGGAAGCTGCGCAGGTTCGTTCCGGGGAACGGGTCAGGCAGAGACTTGTCCCTCACCAAGGCTGCTACCACTGTGCTCGGAATGGTTGCCGTATGCCATCCCTTGGGAGCGAAGCCCGGAGTCGAAATCATTTCCCCCTTGGCCTCGACTTTCGCGGAAGTCTGCAGGGCCCAGCCCTCGCGGAGTATCAGCCTGCTTTCCGCCGTCGGCTTTTCGGTAGGTGCGGCCGGGGTTTTCTGCTGGGCTGCCAGGAACGAACTCAACAGGAATTGCGTCAGAAGGAAGACAGTAAGAGACAGAGGCTTGCCGGGTTTCATGGGGCTCCTTTGCAGGTGCGCGTCGTGATTGGCACGAAGAACTTGGAAAAAGCTGCGCAGAAAGGGATAACACTTCTATTAATTCGTTTCAATAGCGGATTTTGGGCGTGCTGTGGATTCCATTGCCCCGGCCGCGCCGGATTGTCGGTTCCGAAAAGAAGCCCAAGCTGCTCCCTTCTTCACGTTGCTCTTAGCGTGTTCCGGAAGTCCGCGGCATAACTGCAGATGCTTTGAAAGGGCGCGGCTTCAAGCCGCGCCGCAACCCAGCCCTCAACTCTAAGGGCTTTAGCCCATGAGGGAACGTCCGTCTAACAATACCAACATCGGTTACTTTTGCCCTGAATTTACGGGACACGACACTAGTTTATAATTAACAATTCGCCTGTCTATCCCGGAGTGACAAGAACATGATTCGCTTTCTACAAACGTCTGGCCAAACCACGAAGTATATCCTCGGAGGCTTGTTGCTGATCATCTGCGCCTCGATGGTCATCACGCTGATTCCCGGCGGGTTGGGAGGAGATGTCTTTGGCAATGCCCCCGGCAAGGGCGTTGTCGCCAAAGTGGACGGCAACGACATTTCCGCCGATGAGGTTCGCACCACCGCCAAACAAATGCTGCAGCAGCAGATGCAGGGAAGCACCGCCAACATGAGCATGTTGCTGCCTTTCTTTTCCCAGCGCGCCGCTGAGCAATTGATTACCCGACAGGCACTGCTCAGCGAGGCAACCCGCATGGGATTGCGCGTGACCCCTGAGGAAGTGAAAGAAGAATTGCAGCACGGCCGTTACGCCGCGACCTTCTTTCCCGGCGGCAATTTCATCGGGGAACAGGAATACGAGGGTATGCTGAGTCGGGCGAATCTGACTCCCGCAAAGTTCGAAGAGTCAGTCGGCCATGACCTTGTCCTGACCAAACTTCAGGCGCTGATCTCAGGCACCGCCAGCGTGAGCGATTCCGAAATTCATGAGCAGTTCGTAAAGCAGAATACGAAGGTCAAATTCGACTATGCAGTCTTAAAGCAGGACGACATCAAGAAAGGCCTGCATCCCACCGACAGTGAGTTGAAGGCCTACTATCAAAGCCATCTTGCCAGCTATGCCAACTCGATTCCCGAAAAGCGCAAGGTGAAGTACGCCGTCATCGACACCAACAAGGTCGAGAGCGGTGTAACGGTTACCCAGGATGACCTGCAGAACTATTACCAGCAACACCGGGATGCGTATCGCGTGCCGGAGCAAGTGAAGGTCAGCCACATCCTGATCAAGACGCCTTTGCCTGGTCCAGACGGCAAGGTCGACGAGAAGGGAGTGGCGGAAGCGCAGCGCCGTGCCGAGGATCTGTTGAAGCAATTGAAGGGTGGCGCGAAGCTGGAAGATCTCGCCAAGAAATATTCAGAAGACCCTGGCAGTGCGAAAGAGGGCGGATCGCTCGGCTGGATCGGCCGTGGACAGACCGTCGCCGAATTTGAGAAAACTGCGTTCTCGCTTTCCAAGGGCCAGATCAGCGACCTGGTCAAGAGCAGCTACGGCTTTCATATCATCCGGGTTGACGACAAGCAGGATGCGCATATGAAGTCGCTGGACGAGGTGAAGACCGACATCGAGCCCGCTCTCAAGCGTCAAAAAGCTCAGCAGATTGCGCAGCGCCAGGCCGAGAGCCTGCTAAGGGACGCGCGCACCCAGGGTCTCGACGCGGCTGCCGCCAAGCAAAGCATTCCGGTAATCACGTCCGACTTCTTCTCCCGCCGCGACATGCTGCCGGGACTAGGTCCGTCCCCGCAATTCATGGAAGCGGTTTTTGCGGCGCAGGAAAAAGCTCCACCCGACCTGGCTTCGACCTCGCAGGGAACCTCGGTTTATGAACTGCTAGCCATCAAGCCCCCGGCCACGCCGACCTTTGAAGAGATTCGCAGCCGCATCGAAGACGAATTCAAGACCGAGCAATCGAAGACTCTGCTGACGCAAAAAGCTCAAGAACTCTCCGATCGCGCCAAGGCCTCCCATGATCTGAAGAAGGCCGCGAAAGAGCTCGGCGCCACGATGAAGACCAGTGATCTGGTTCTGCCCGATGGGCAGGTGCCAGAAGTCGGTTCCATGTCCGGCCAGGCTGCGGTGGCGTTCACCATGAAGCCCGGAGAGATCAGCGTGCCGATCAGCAGCGGCACGGATGCCGCGGTACTTCAGATCCTTGAGAACCAGCAGCCCACCGATGCGGATTACGCCGCCAAGCGCGATCAGATTCGCGATTCTCTGCTGCAGGGCAAGCAGCAGGAGCGCTTTGGGCTGTTTGTCTCGAACCTCGTCGATGAGATGACGAAGTCCGGCAAGATCAAGCGGAATCAGGAAGAGCTGAAAGCGCTCGCCCGCGCCGGCAGCGAGTCCGGAATGTAGCGGCAGGTCATGTCCTTTGCTCGTGCCGCAGGCATCTTACTGCATCCGACGTCATTGCCTTCATGCGGCGGGATCGGCGATTTCGGTCCCGCCGCGTATCGCTTCGTAGACTTTCTTGCGTCCGCCCGTCAGGGCGCCTGGCAGGTTCTGCCTTTGGGCCCGCTGGGCTACGGGAATTCGCCCTATTCCTCGACCTCCGCTTTTGCTGGAAACCCGCTGCTGATCAGTCTTGAACGCCTGGTCGACCATGGCTGGATCGACCACAAACAACTTGATACGCTTCCCTCCGCGTCCGGTCCCGTCGAATACGACCACGTTTTCACGCAGAAACTTCCGCTCCTGTTTGAGGCGGCGCACCGTTTCCTGAAATCCGCTTCCCAGGAGGCCCTTGGCCGTTTCGAGGCCTTTCGGGCAGAGAACGCCTGGTGGCTCGATGACTTTGTCCTGTTCGACTCGCTGCGCGCCCGCCACAAGCTCAAACCCTGGAATCAATGGCCGCACGAACTTGCCTCTCGGGAAACAGCCGCACTGAAGAAGGCTGCGGAAGAACTCGCGGATGACCTGCGAGTGCGGAGCGCCTTGCAGTTCGCATTCTATGAGCAGTGGCGCGCGTTACGTCGATATTGTGCGGAGCGTGCCATCCGCATCGTGGGCGATGTTGCCATCTTTATGAACCACGACAGCGCCGATGTCTGGACTCATCCCGAACTCTTCCGTCTGGATGGCCAGTTGGACCCCGAGGTGGTCGCCGGAGTTCCTCCCGATTTCTTCAGCAAGACCGGACAGCGCTGGGGAAACCCCTTGTACCGCTGGGATGTCATGAAGCAGCAGGGCTATCAGTGGTGGGTACAGCGCCTGCGCTGGGCCACGCAGCATTGCGACTACATACGCCTCGATCACTTCCGTGGCTTCGATCAGTTCTGGGAGATTCCCGCCGCCGATCCAACTGCCGTGAATGGCCGCTGGGTCGATGGCCCGCGCGACGATTTGTTCCTCAAGTTGCGCGAGGCCTTGGGTGGACTCCCCTTCTTCGCCGAAGACCTCGGCTACATCACGCCGGAGGTGCATGCCCTGCGCGACCGGCTGCAAATTCCTGGGATGTCGGTGCTGCAATTTGGTTTCGGCGACGAAGGCGCGCACATGTATCTGCCGCATCGCGCCGCGGGAAAAGTTGTTTACACCGGGACGCATGATAACGACACCGTAGTTGGCTGGTGGCACTCTGGCGCCGCTGAGCACGAACGCCGCAATGCCGAATCCTATCTCGGCCGCTGCGAAGATGGCATCCAATGGGCGTTCATTCGCGCCGCTCAAGGTTCGCCCGGCTGCCTCAGCGTTGTCCCAGTCCAGGACATTCTCGGACTCGGCAGCGAAGCCCGCATGAATACTCCCAGTCTTCACGGCGGCAATTGGCGGTGGCGCATGCAAGAGAACCATCTGAATGGGGACATTGCGTCAAAGATGGCGTTGCTGGCCGAAGTGGGCGACCGTCTCCCCAAGCCATTCGCATCACAATCGAACGACAGCTTTTTTGCCTGAGGAAGATCCTCTTCGCGGAGGATTCGTTCGCCAGTTGGAAAAAGTACCTGACATATGAGCTCACATGTCTGCAGTACGATACTCGTGACATGGACAGGAATGCACCTGCAAAGCGGCAAAACAATTCCAGCCGCTGATGTGACTTGTCCGCTCAGCAATCCCAACACAGCGGGAGTGCTAACGGTCGTGCGCATCATTGCCGAAAACTTGAACCATTCAGGAGCTGGACGCGGAGTCGCCACTTCGCCTTCCAGTACCCAATGCCATGCTTGCAAAATCCAATTGCTTTCCGGGTCTCCTTCTACTGCATCTTCAGGCGGGCAAAGGTAGCCTAGTCTGTGCGCTTTGGCATCAATGATAACGATGTTTCCCGTTAGGCTGCCTATGTTCTCCGCGGGTGCTCCACTCCTCTTCAGGTATTGTCTCTCAACAACTTGCAGCGCGTAGCGGTGTGACCAACCACAGAAATAGCAAGGTTAGTCATATTGAACCTTCTGTTCTTTCGCCCTTAAGGGTCAATCCGGCAATTCGATCCGGTCGGGATGCTTCTTATCCCGCTCGTGCTCCTCGGCAAGGACTTTTTCGAGCCAGTATGCTTGACGGTCAGCGACCGATTTATTCACAAACGCCGGTGAATGATAGATGACGAAGTCGTCACCGCATGCGTCGCACCGTAGGATCCCCATGGCTTGAAAATCGGCGGTCGCCTCGGCTCGCGTCAGGTCCTTCTTTATTGCCACTGCTTTCATGCGGTCAACTTCTCCGAGTCGGCAGACTTCATTTGGGGCTTTGAGGTCATCCTTTCGCTTCCACTTGCGGCGAAAGTGAGGCAAGGCTCCCATCATCTCTGGACCCAGCTTGCATCAGTTCGATGATCATCGCAAACAGATGGTTCCGGGTCTCAACTCTGACTCCCGCACGAGTGATGTAGCGAATAATGATGTCGACACCGGCTCCCGCCGGCCTGAGATTAACCGACGGCATGGCGCTAAACTGTGGCGAGCCTTCTTCGTGCGTCACCCTCTTCCATTCCGCTTCTGCCATTTTCGCATCCGCTTCCGTTGTCTTCACCGTCGCCTCGTAAATCCCCTTGAGAAGGGGATGAATACTCGTGCCGGGAGGAACACTTACCTTAATCTCATCCCACATCCACTGTCCCACTGTTGAGAAGTTGAAATACTTTCCGCGGATCGCATAGCCGTTTAAAAACGAGACTTTTCTTCCCGTCGGATGGCCATGGGCGGTCCAGTTTCCTGTCTCCAGCAGCCAGGTGCGGAACAGGCCGAGCTGTACCACCTCGCCGCCGACACCATCAATCTCGACCCAGTCTCGAACCCTCACACCGTTAGGCGCCATCAGAACAAACCAACCGCAAAATGCCAGGATGAAATCCTGGAAGACGACCGTCAGGCCTGCGGTCACCAGGCCGAGGATCGTTGGCATCTGTTGTGGTACCCCGAAAATAATCAGCAGGATCAGTAATAGGCCGACCATCTGCGTTCCCAGACTTAGAACTGTTTTCAAAGTCTGCTTTTGGCGAGGATCGTGAACGATCCTTTCCAACGACAATTGGAGTCCCCATCCGGCCAGGACCACCAAAATACAAATCGCCGCAATCAACGCGAGTGACTGCAATATGAGGTGAATTACGATCTTTTGCTGTAACTCGACTTGGTCTCCCCATTGTCCGTAGAGGGACACCAGCTGCTGCTGGGCTCCCAGACGATCGTGGAGGATGCTTAAGATGTTCTGCCGAGCGCTAATTTGTCGCAGCCGGTCGATTCGTTCGGAACTTGATTCTCCAACGGCTCTATTGCCAAGGCCGGCGAGTTCCGTCTTCATGTTTGCCTGATCGCCGGTCAGTGCGGCCACGTCCGCCTTGGCCAATTGCTCAGCCTGCGCAATCAGTTGTTTCCGGTTGCCGAGGGATCGCCACGTTGATAGCTGCTGGGCAAACGTCCTGTATTGTTCGGCTGATGCGACAGCAGTCTGCCCGTCGTCCTGAGAGGCGCGATCCCTGTACTGCTTCATGGCTTCCTGGCGCGCCGCCAGTTCCTGCTGCACGTTGACTCTCTGATCTCCGCTTTCGCGGGCGAGGTCCTCGATCGAATCGGACAGCTCGGCCTGGTCGAGGCCAAGTTGGGCCTTCGCAATCTCCAGGTCGCTGGCGTTGGAAACTGCGGCTGCTGATTTCGTACCCGCGGCTGCACTTAGAGCAGCGATCCGAGCCCCGTCGTTCTTGATGGTCTCTTGAAGCTCATTGACTCTTTGCTGCAATGCCAGCGCCTTACCGTTCAGATTTGGTTTTGCGAGGCTGGCCTGCCTGAGTGATTGCGAGAAGGCCTGGTCGACTTCGTGATCCGCGAGGCGGTCGGCGTCGCGGGCGAATTTCCTCTCCTCCGACGACTGTGCCATGGCGCCGAGAGTCGCCGCTGTCTGCCAAGGCCGTTGATCCACAATTCCGAGAGGCACATAGGCTCCCGTCCAACTCCCCTTCTTGGCTTGCAAGAACGGAAGGTAAGCCATTACCCCGCGAGTCATAAACGCACCCACAAGGGTCACGGCCAGCACAATCAGCATGACTAGGACAGTCAGCCTGAGGGACCGACTCATAAGCACACCTCTTCATTTAGACCTCTGGTTGACTTTATCGCAAACGGAGCACAAACTGAGCCGCTTAATGCAGATGCCCCCGGGCGGTTGCACCCGCTGAAGTCCAGCGCCTTTTCACGGCGCACTGTTACGCCACCTGCGATAACACACACGAATGAGGGAGAAATTTTGGACTAGGTGGCATGCGGTCGGCTGCTCACTCCACTTCCCCAAACACTTTCATCCTGCTTACCACGTGGGTGTGCTCGAATGCGCTGTTCTCCAACGACATGGACACTTGCCGGTTGATGACGAATGCGGCACGAATCCGGAACTCGGCGCCAAGGGTGGCAGGAAACCACACTCCATCTGGCTGCCGCTGATACCAGAAGCGCGGCGAGGGGCGGTCGAAGCGTTGCTCCGCACTTCGCGCAAAAGATGAGTCCAGCATCAGCGCGAGTGCCGCACTGTGGGCAGATGCTTTCGTCAACGGAGTTTCGAGTTGCGTCGTCCATCAAAGACGTATGATACTCCTCAGGAATCAGCGCAATCGCGATCTCCGGCTATGTCTAAACAACTTCGCGCACTTGGGACTCGTCGATGATCTCAGATAGTCGGTCAGCAGGCATTCGACCAAATTGACCGATTGCCCAAGCCCGGCGCACAAAAGCAGGATGTGTCATGAATAGCTCTGTCACTCGGTCGCAGTACGTCGGTGCCTGAGTGAAGCGATACAGATTGGCGAGGGCGTGAATCGCCGCTTTCGGGTCTTGCGTAAACTCAACGCTCGCTTTGTCGGCAGCGTATTCAAAACGACGCGAGAGAAAGTAAAACGCAAGAGTCGGTGCGAATATGACGGAGATGTCGAGAAGAGGTCGGACTGGAGTCAAAGCTGGAGGCAGGAAGAAGCACGTCACCGCAAGGATTGCATAAACGACCCCAAATATCAGGAGCTGCTTGCGACCATGCTTCTCCCTTACGTGCCCTAGTTCGTGCCCAATCACAAAATCGAGTTGAGCGCTGTTGAGAAACTTGCCGTAATTGTCGGTCACCGCGATGCTTTCTGAGAGTCCGTAAGCATTGGTCAGGTGCCCTCTGCCAGCCGGGACAACGTACACTCGCTTTAGGGGCGTCTGCATATTCTTCGCCATGACAAACGCCCGCTTGTAGAGTTCACCAGACTTAACGCGTTGCAGCTTCATGCCCTCAGCCAGCCTGAAGCGCAACGTTCCAACAATGGCAGCTATCGCTGCGGCAACCAGCCACAAGATACCGACTATCCTTCGGTCGTAAATTGCGTCGAACCCAGTGGCGACGAGCAGTAGAGCGATGCTTGGCGAGACTGTCCGCCAAAGCACCAACCGCAGCAGATCGCTTCCTGTCCATCGCCGTCCCATGAACACTCTATCGAGGCAGTAGCAAATCGACTGGACAACAAAAACTATTCCGATTGGTATCACCCAGAAAAGGGCGACCTTTAGCAACGCCACGTCAATCCAACGTAGATGAAGCGCCAGCGTTGAAACAATCGACTTTCCTCGCAAATCCCACAGCGCCCACCAAACCGCAACCATTACCAGTAGGACGATCTGAATCCAACGCCGAGAGGTTATCCACGACGACGTTTTTTCGAAGCTCGTCATTGGCTTGGATACAGAGTGTAGCTTAACTCCTCGGCTCCTCGGTGTACTCGCGCTAGAAAGCGAACCCGTCGATCGAGACTCTGAACTCTGCCATAATGTCTGCCCATGTGCGGGCGCTACAGACTCTCGCGAAGGAAGCAGATCATCGAGGAACATTTCGACTGCTCGAAATGGGACGATGACTGGTCGCCGCGCTACAACATCGCCCCCACCCAGCCCGTCCCCGTCATTCGTCAGAATCCTAAAGAGCCGATCCGTGAACTCGCCCTGATGCGGTGGGGACTAATTCCTTCATGGGCGAAAGATGCCTCCGGCGCGGCGGGTATGATCAACGCGAGGTCAGAAACAGCAGGTATAAAACCTGCGTTCCGCGATGCGTTGAGGCTCCGCAGATGCCTCGTTCCGACAGATGGCTTTTACGAATGGCAACGGCGTGGCTCGGCGAAGCAGCCCTTCTGCTTCGAGGTTGGTGACGGTGGACTGTTTGCCTTTGCCGGACTGTGGGAGCGCTGGTGTGATCCAAGCGCGCAATGGGTGAAGACATGCTCGATTCTGACCACAACGCCCAACGCAGTGACCTCAGCGATCCACGACCGGATGCCTGTCATCCTTGATCGAGACAGCTATGATCTGTGGCTCGACCCCGGTATGCAGAATGTCTCAGCTATTTCGGAATTCTTGAAACCATACGATCCGCAGTCTATGCGGTGCTACCCCGTGAGCACTCGCGTCAATGCCACGGCAAATGACGACGAAGAATGCTGCCGCCCTGTGGAGCTTGCGGAAGCCCAACATCGGCTTTTTGGTTAGAGGCGAAAAGCGGCTAGGCGGCAGCCGACGTCTGTCCGCCTCGCATCTGCTCCAGAACGCCTGCCTGATCGTAGTAAATCTTCTCCGCGATGAGCTTACCGGACACGGCATCGAACGTGTAGAATGCCGCCATCTCGATGCGAATCGCGTTGGCGAGAGGCTTTACGCCTGCGAACTCGCCCAAGTGGGTGCCAGTGATAACGACTTCGCGGATAGAGCAGCCGGCAACATCGTATTCTGATTTGACTTCGATCCGCAGGTCTGGCAGTGCAGCCGCAATGGTCTGGTAGAAACCGCGCACACCTTCAATACCTTTGAACACTGCGCTTAACGGTACAACGTCGTAGTGTGCCCTGTCATCTTGAACGAAGGTGTCGTAGACCGCTGCCCAGTCGTGCTCGTTCTCGCCTCGTATGTGTCTGGCAACGATTTCCCTTTGGCGTTCGACTATGTCGCTCATAGCTTATGCCTCCATGCGCGTGCTGGGGTGCGATTTTATCGCAATCCTGCCGATATAGGGGATTCGACATGCGAACTGAGCCATAATGAACGAGCATGAGCGCCATCTCGGATGATCCCACCAACTCTACTGTTCTAGATCGCGAAGAAGAGAAGAGCACAGGTACTTCCGAACCGCGCATCCGCTGCCCACTCTGCGGCTGGTCGCCCCGCAAAGAAGACCGATGGGCTTGTAGCTGCGGAAACGAATGGAACACCTTCGACACGGGCGGCGTCTGCCCAGCCTGCCTGCACCAGTGGACTGAAACTCAGTGCCTCTCGTGCAGCAGATGGTCGCCGCACTCGCAGTGGTATGCCAATTCCTGAATTTAGCAACAGGGGGACACATGAACCCGGTTACCACCCATATCCGAAGCTGTCCTGCCGGAGTTTCTCGCTTGTTCATTCTCGGCATCTTGCTCGCAGCGTCAGTTTGTGTCGTCTCACAAGATAAGCAGCAAGCAGTCAATGCCAATGCCGGGAAGGACGAGGACGATATCAAACGGTTGATCTCGATGTATGCGAAGGCGGCGGATGAAGCCGACCCTGCTTTGGCGTCACGCATCTGGTGCGATTCATCGGATGACTCACTTATCAACCCAGTGGGGCGCTGGCAGGGTGTTGAGCAAATAATGGGCTTTTATCGTCATGAGATGGGCGAAATGTATTCGGCGCGGGACTTGAAGATTAGCGGAGTTTCCGTTCACGTGTACTCGGATGCAGCATGGGCAGAATTCAATTGGGATTTCTCAGCCACGCGAAGAAAAGAAGGATCGTCAGTCTCATTTGATGGCATGGAAACCCAGATTTATCGCAAGAACCGCGACAGGTGGTGTTTGGTTCATGTTCATTATTCCGCGCTGCCCGCTGAAAAGAAGGCGAGAACAGAATGAACGAGGTCGGTTTATGAAACCCAATGCCTCTCGTGCAGCCGATGGTCGCATCACTCGCTCTGGTACGCGCATTCTTGATAACGGGACACGATCATGAAAGTGGTTATCTTCGGAGCGACGGGTATGGTCGGGCAGGGCGTCCTGCGCGAGTGTCTACTCGATCCCGACGTCGAAAGTGTCCTCGCGATTGTCCGCAAGTCTAGCCTGCCGCAGCACGTCAAACTTCGCGAAATCGTACATCAAGATGTTTCTGATCTCTCGGCGATTGAGGACAGTCTCTCAGGCTACGACGCATGTTTCTTCTGCCTCGGCGTCTCGTCAGTAGGGATGACGGCGGAGACGTATCGGCGCGTGACATACGATCTGACGGTCTCGGTGGGTAAAACCTTAGCCAATCTCAACCCGACGATGACCTTCATCTATGTATCTGGAGCGGGAACCGATAGCTCGGAGCGCGGCAGATTAATGTGGGCGCGGGTAAAAGGCAGAACAGAAAACGCACTCTTGCAGATGCGATTTAAAGCTGTGTTCCTGTTTCGCCCCGGCTACGTTCAGCTCCTTCATGGCATTCGCACGAAGACGGCATGGTATGGCGCATTCTACGCTGTGATGAGACCTTTCTATCCGGTATTGAAGATGCTGTTCCCGAACTATGTGACAACAACAGAGTGCGTCGGTCACGCAATGCTGAGCGTAACGAAGCGAGGTTTTCCCAAACCTGTCCTTGAGAATCGCGACATCAACGTTATGTGCGCGAAGGACTCGAAATGAAACACCGCATTGTCCACACGCTTCAGAAATACTTGCTGAACCCACCGATCAGGCTCGCGCTCGCGATAGGTCTCGCGCTGCCCGGATATGCGTTGCTCGAAACGAAAGGAAGGAAGACGGGAAAGCCACGCCGCACGCCAGTAGGCGATGGACGTATCGGAAACGAGTTCTGGCTAGTGGCAGAGCATGGCATGAAGGCAGGATACGTCCGCAACATTGAACGTGATCCGCATGTACGTCTGAAGCTCCGAGAGGGATTTAAGATTCGATGGCACACGGGCACCGCCCATCTGCTCCCCGACGATAATCCGAGTGAGCGTCAACGCTGGCTGGCAAGCCATCTGCCGAGCAGTGCCGGAAATGCGAGGGCGGTGCGCCTGTTCGGGACGCAACTCCTCACTGTTCGGATTGATTTGGATGGCTGATTTGTAAGTCGAGGGATTAAGACTGTTAAAACGGCTTACTTAAAGATCGCCAAATACAAAAACAGCAGCAGCGCCAAGCCACTCAGCACGCTCCTGACCGTGTGCAGCCTCCCCCAGCGTGCGAGCAGGCGCTCTGCTTCGGCTGACCGTCGATCTAGTGCTGGGCTGAGCAACCGCTTGTTGGTGGGCAGGATCACTATCAGGGTAAACGGGATCACACTGCCCAGTAGGACTCCAGCAACCAGCCACCAGAGTGTCGCCCCGGCGAGCCACGCTGCGATGGAGGACAGGAGACCGAAGGCTGCGCAGGTCGCCTGCATGACGGTGGCTCGGCGATAGCTGGGCACAAACTCGGCAGCGGCTATCTCCACTCCGCACTGCATCCTCGCAGGATGTTCGATAAAGGTGATGTAGACGGCGGCTCCAGTGAACAGGGCGCATGACAGCACTGCTACGAATTCAGCGATCTGGCGCACAACTCTCCTGAGAGCGCAATTCTTCTAGGCACCTGCAACTGCCAGCCGGGTGCTGCTCTCCATACGAATTGAACCCACAAAGGGCACTTACAGCGCGGATCGTAGCGGTTCGCGCTGTCGCAGGTTTTCCTGTAGTGACGCCGAAAAGGTGTGAATTTCATGGCTCTCCTGTCCAAGGAGATTAGGACAATCGTAGGGA
>DATMOO010000328.1:0-34977 GCA_035568275.1 Candidatus Sulfotelmatobacter sp. | reverse complement strand
CGGAGCCTTTTTGTCGCCTTCGAAATCTGCCCGCTTCGCAAGATCAAACTTGGGAATCAGCTCTGTGACGCGTTCATTGCGCACGCGTTTGTCGAGCTTGTCGAAGAATCCGAGATACTCGTCGAGCACTGTCATGAATTTGGCCAGGTCTTTGCCTTCCAGCTTGGCCGCGCCTTCTCCGTAACGGATGATGAGCCCGTCCGCTGCGCGCTTCACCATGACTTTCACGAATTCGCGCTCGTCCTTGATGTATTGCTGCGACTTGCCCTTCTTCAGCGAAAACAACGGCGGCTGCGCGATATAGATGTTGCCGCGCTCGATCAACGGCTTCATCTGCCGGAAGAAAAACGTCAGCAAGAGGGTTCGAATGTGAGATCCATCCACGTCGGCGTCGGTCATCAAAATGACTTTGCCGTAACGAAGCTTTTCGATCTCTACATCGTTGTTCCCCACGCCCATCCCCAGCGCTGTAATCATGGCGCGGATCTCTTCATGGGCCAGAGCCTTGTCGATGCGAGCTTTCTCGACGTTAAGAATTTTTCCCTTCAGCGGAAGAATCGCCTGGAAGCGCCGGTCGCGCCCCTGTTTCGCCGTCCCGCCTGCGGACTCACCCTCGACCAGGAACAGTTCGCAGCGGTTCGGATCACGCTCGGAGCAGTCCGCCAGTTTGCCGGGTAACCCGCCGGAATCAAGCGCACCCTTGCGGCGCGTCAGATCGCGAGCCTTGCGGGCGGCCTCGCGAGCCCGTGCAGCATCGATCGCTTTGTTGATGATCTTCTTCGCGACCGTCGAATTCTGCTCGAAGAACGCTCCCAGCCGCTCATTCACAAACTGCGTGACCGTACCCGCGATATCGGAATTCAGCTTGCCCTTCGTCTGGCCTTCAAACTGCGGCTGCGACAGCTTTACGCTGATGACCGCCACCAGGCCTTCACGAACGTCATCGCCGGTCAGGTTTTCTTTCACGTCGCGGAACAAGCCCATCTGCTGGCCTGCATAGTTAATCGTGCGGGTCAAGGCCGTGCGGAAGCCGGAAAGATGTGTGCCACCATCAACCGTGTTGATGTTATTCGCGAAGCTGAAGATCGTCTCCGAGTAGGCATCGTTGTACTGCAGACCGATTTCCATGTGGACGCCGTTGCGATCGTCCTCCATGTAGATCGGCTTGTCGTGCAGTATCTGCTTGCCCCGGTTGAGATGCTTGATAAACTCGGCGATGCCGCCGTTGTACTTGAAGTCGGTGTGTTTTGCCTCGCCGCTTTTCGCGTCCGTCGTCCGCTCGTCGGTGAGCGTGATCAGCAATCCCTTGTTCAGGAACGCCAACTCGCGCAGTCGCTGTGCCAGCGTGTCGTAGTTGTACTCGGTGACGGTGAAGATGGTTTTATCCGGGACAAAGTGGACTTTCGTACCCGTCTTCACCTTGGCCACGCCAGTCTTCTTCAGCTTGCTAGTGGGATCGCCTTTGGAGTAGGTCTGCTGCCAGGTAGCCCCGTCGCGCCAGATTTCCAGTTCCAGATCCTCACTGAGCGCATTGACGCAAGATACGCCGACACCGTGCAGCCCGCCGGACACTTTGTACGTCGAGGAATCGAACTTTCCTCCGGCGTGCAACGTCGTCATGACGACCTGCGCGGCGGAAACTTTCTCGCCATCAATCTCCATGTCATCCACAGGGATGCCGCGGCCATCGTCCGTCACTGTGATGGAGTTGTCGATGTGGATCGTGACTTCAATCTTCGTGGCAAAACCGGCCAGGGCCTCGTCGACCGAATTGTCGACGACTTCATATACGAGATGGTGCAGCCCCAATTCGCCGGTCGATCCGATGTACATCGCCGGACGTTTGCGCACAGCTTCCATGCCGCCGAGAACCTTGATCGAATCGGCGTTGTAGTCGCTGTTACTGGTACCGTTGCCTCCGTTAATCGGAGTCACATTCCCGTTTTTTGTCTTGGTTTCTGCGATGGGAGTATTAATCTCTTTGGTGGCCATTCCGCTCCGCGAAAATGTCCCGAATTTATTGTTTCTAGCGCCCTGGAATTTGGCTGGAAATTTCGCTCCGACCTAACCGCTTTGAAGTCCCACGAACCAACTTCAAGTTATTGAAATCTAAAATACTTAGGATCGGTTACGAATAGAACAAGTATACCACAATTCGACTGCAAAAATTGCCTCGAAACCTGCCGAATCGACTCAGTAACAGGCCGAATTTCAGAGGCTTACAGGGGTGGCTTCATCGCTGGCGCGAGGCAATAAAATGGGCGGCCATCAGGCCGCCCGTAAGGTTCAAAACCAACGATTCCTATGCTGTCGCTGGCCGCTCGCCACCCTTAGCGCGTCCGGGTTGCAGATCAGGCTTAATCACGTGCTGCACACCGTCATCCGGCTTCGACGTCGGAGGCGGAAGCGGTGGAAGCTCCTTGCCATCCACCAGCAGCTTGATCTCGTTCGCGTCGAGAACTTCCCGCTCAATCAGCGCCCGCGCGATGCTCTCCAGCGTGTCGCGATTGTCTGATAGGATCTGCTTGGCCGTGGTATAGCCATTGTTAACCAGCTTGCGCACTTCCTGATCGATTTTGATGGCCGTATCTTCGCTGTAATCGCGATGCTGCGCGATTTCCCGGCCCAGGAAGATCTGCTCTTCCTTCTTGCCGAAGGTCAGCGGACCAAGCTCGCTCATGCCCCATTCGCAAACCATCTTGCGAGCCATATCCGTTGCGCGCTCGATGTCGTTGCCTGCGCCGGTGCTCATCACGTTCAGGAACATCTCCTCCGCGATGCGCCCGCCCATCAGGATGGCGATCTGCGTCTCGAGATAGTTCTTGTAGTAATTGTGCCGGTCGTCTGTAGGCAGCTGCATCGTGACGCCCAACGCCATGCCGCGTGGAATGATGGTTACTTTGTGAAGAGGATCCGAGTGCGGCATCTTCGCCGCTACCAGGGCATGCCCAGCCTCGTGGTAAGCGGTATTCTTCTTCTCTTCGTCGGTCAGGAGCAGCGACTTGCGCTCCACGCCCATCAGGACCTTGTCCTTGGCAAGTTCGAAGTCGTACTGCAAAACGGCCTTGCGATTCTGGCGCGCCGCTGCCAGAGCAGCTTCATTCACCATATTGGCGAGGTCAGCCCCGGAGAATCCCGGAGTGCCCCGAGCCAGCACGGACAGATCGACATCCTCCGCAAGGGGAATCTTGCGGGTATGCACCCGCAGAATCTCTTCGCGCCCGCGCACGTCAGGCCGGCTCACTACAACGCGCCGGTCAAACCGACCCGGTCGCAGCAGCGCCGGATCGAGCACATCAGGCCGGTTCGTCGCCGCCATCAGGATGACGCCTTCGTTCGACTCGAAGCCGTCCATCTCGACCAGCAACTGGTTCAGAGTCTGCTCGCGCTCATCGTGTCCGCCACCCAGGCCTGCGCCACGATGACGTCCTACTGCGTCGATTTCGTCGATGAAGATGATGCAGGGCGCATTCTTCTTCCCCTGCTCAAACAAATCGCGGACGCGACTGGCGCCCACGCCAACAAACATTTCCACGAAATCAGAGCCTGAGATGGAGAAGAACGGAACGTTCGCCTCACCCGCGACCGCCCGGGCCAACAGCGTCTTACCGGTTCCCGGAGGCCCTACCAGCAGCACTCCTTTCGGAATCCGTCCGCCCAGCTTCTGGAACTTCTGTGCCTCGCGCAGGAACTCGATGATCTCCCGCAACTCTTCTTTCGCTTCTTCTACACCAGCCACGTCTTTGAACGTGACCTTCTTCTGCTGCATCGAGAGCAGCCGGGCGCGGCTCTTGCCAAACGACAACGCTTTATTCCCGCCGGTCTGCATCTGGCGGATCATGAAAAACCACAGCGCACCCAGCAAGATCAGCGGCGCCCACGTCCCCAGCAGGGTCAGCGGAATGCTTCCGCTGTTGATATCGTGGAACTTGATTCCCACGCCCTTACTTTGCAGGCCCTTCAGCATCTCTGGAGTGAAGTAATTCGACGGCGCCGTTGTATGGAACTGCTGACCATCACGGTGGTGCCCGTGGACTTCCATCCCGTTGACTTCAATGTCGCGAATATTGTTTTGATCGACGTCACCCATGAACTGGGTGACGGATAGCTCCTGATCCTTCTGGCCATCCCGGGCACTCTTGACTACCTCCCACAGCAGCAGGGCAGAGACCCCAATGAGCAGCCAGAACAGCACCGTCTTTACCGTTGAATTCACCTAGAAGACTCCTAAATGTCGACCACTGTCCGCACCGCGGGGATCGCCTAATGCGATTAGATGCCCGAGGGTACACTTCGGATCGGCTAATTTCCCAGTCTTACCTCATTCTACATATTCCAGCGTAAAAACATAGGTCCGAACGAGCGTAACTTAAGTCACTGGTTCAGTTGGATTTAACACCGCCTCAAGAGCACATCAACTCGGCACGGGCGGCGAAGCTCCGGGGATTGCGACAAATCCCCAAAACACACCTGTTCTGATCGTGATCCTCAACCCTTGGCCGCGCCCAGGTAGGGCAGATTGCGGTTTGTCTGTTCCACCGCCCCCAAACCGTATCCCACCAGAAACGTCTCGTCGACCAGAAACCCGAAATAGTCCGGCTGCAAGGGCACCCGACGCGCCGCTTGCCGATCGAGCAGCGTCACCAGTTTCACCGAGGCCGCTCCCCGGGCCCTCAAATCGTTCATCAGGAATTCGCTAGTCACCCCAGAATGCACCAGCCCCTCCACCAGCAGGATGTGCTTTCCCGGGATATCCGGCTCATGGCTGAAGAAGATCTCCATGACGTCACTCCCCGAGCCTGCTTCCGGTCGCGTGTACTTTGGCTTGATGAACTGGCAGACGACCGGCACCTCCAAAGCCCGCACCAGATCGGCCTGAAACATGAATGCATTCTCCAGCACCGCCAATATCTGAATGGTTTGGCCTTTGTAGTCGTCGGAGATCTGCCGGGCCAGCTCTTTCACTCGCTTCTGTATCTGCTCGGCTGAAATAACTTGCCGCGGTGGCTCGACTCTGGTTGCATTCATGAAGCTTGGGCCTCTCCCGGCTAACGGCGTTTTTACCTCTCCTCAGCCGTAGCCCCACTACTTTCGGCAATCAGAACCGCATCATGTCCCGGTTTGGCGCCATACTTCGCGTGGGTGTCAAATCCCCGGACCCACACAATCTCATCGCCGCTCAAAACAACCGGCCACAATCCACGCTCCGGCTGCGTCACGTGACGCTCCTGCAATAATTCCTTAACCTTCTTGGGGGATTTGGTGTGGGCCGGCCAAAACCGGTCTCCCGCGCGCCAGTTCCGCACCCTTAACGGTCCGGGCAAGGAATCTGTGTTCAGGAGTCGATCTGGATTATACTCCGCGAGCTTCGCAGCCGGAACGCGCCGCGTTTCGACGACAGCCCCGATCTCAGGCACAACCGCACTCCCGGGCACAGGTAGTTCATGCTCGTAGTCCCGCGGCAACTGCTCTTCACGCAAATCGGGAGTCACAAAGAGTAACTCCTCCGTGTATCGCACGAGCTTCCACCCGAGAGGCAAGCTGAGCTCCCTGCCGGTAGGCCCACCCTCCGGGGCGAAGCGCAGGATCTCCTCCACATGCTTGAACTCCAGCGGAATCCCAGCGTGCTCGCCAATGGCTTTCACTACTCGCCGCTGCACTGCAACGGGCTCACTCAGAAACCAGGGACGGCTGACCGAGGCATTCGCAACCAGCCACGGTGCAAGATCGATCTTTGACTGAAGATCGGTGGCGCCGGAATCGGAGTGCCCCGCCTCAGTGTGCCCCATTTCCAGCGGGCTGTTTGCGCGGGAAGCGGGGATTTTCAGCCCGAGTCCCTTCCCAACCCCGCCGATCTGCACAAATTCATTCACATTCGCCCGCCCTCGAGCCCATTCCGCTTCGGACCAATGCACGGCCGTGCCCATCCAGCCGGCAACCTCGCTTTCCCAGTACTCCTCTTCGCCGCGGGCAATCTCGGCCAGTTCCGCCAGATTCTCGGCGACCGCCGGATTGAATTCCTTCTCCAGCAGTGGAACAACCAATTTCCGCAGCCGGTTCCGCGTGAAGGCATGATCGGCGTTCGTGGAGTCTTCCCGCCAAGGCTGGCCGATGTCTTTCAGGTACTGCTCCAGTTCGCGACGCCGAGTGGTAAGCAGCGGCCGCACGATCTCACCAGAGATTTCCCCGTCATCGTTCTCAACCGTAATCCGCGGATGAATCCCACTCAGCCCCGTAACGCCCGTGCCCCGAATGACCCGCATGAGAACGGTCTCTGCCTGGTCATCCAGAGTGTGACCGGTGACGATCTTGTCCAACGATGAAGGACGCTGCTTTGAAAGAGCGCGCCTTTCAGGCGCGCCGCGGGATTCATCTTGGAAGAGCGGCCCTTCAGGGCCGCGTAAAAGCGAACTGACTGCAGTGGGCCTTAGCCCCCGCGAACCGTCTTTGGGTGGCGCAGCGCTTTCAGCGCTGCGATTCAAGCCTTTGTCTTGATCAGGGGCTTTAGCCCTTGAAGGGCCTTCCAGTAAGAGGTGGCAGAAGAACCCATACCGCAACTCCCGAGCCGCGGCCTCCACACTGACGCCCTCCCGAGACGCATGCTCCGCCACATCGTCGCTGTCGTACAGAAACTCCAGATCATGCTCCCGCGCCAGACCGCCGACGAATTGATCGTCCGCGTCCGACTCTTGCCCCCGCAGCTTGTGATTGAAATGAACGACGGAAATAACAATCCCGAGTTCGCCACGCAACTCAAGCAGCAGCCGCAAAAGCGCAACGGAATCAATCCCGCCAGAAACCGCAACTCCGACGCGATCCCCGGTACGCAGCAGTTCTTCCTGCCGAATGTGAGACAGCAAGCTAAGCGCCAGGAGATGCACGAAAACATGGTACAGCAGTACTTAGCAGTACTACTGTGGGGACAGCCGCCCTCGGCTGTCCGGTCGAGCGAAGCTCGACTGGATTTTGATCTCGGGCAAATCACCCGGTGGGATAACCAAATTGGGCCTCACGGCTCAAGGACAGCCGAGGGCGGCTGTCCCCACATGAACCACGGCACGAGCCTAATCGAGGGAGGGGCTCTTCTCCGCGATCAGCTTTCCAATCTTCTCCACAAACTCCGTCGCCGGCATATCCTCGGTCTTCTCTTTTCCCCGCGTGCGGACATTCACCTTCCCCGCCTCCGCTTCCTTATCTCCGACCACAAGCAGGAACGGCACCTTCTGCATGGCATGCTCGCGGATCTTGGCATTCATCTTCTCGTTGCGCGCATCAACATCCACGCGCACGCCGATCGCCTTCAGCTGACCAGCGACTTTATTCGCGTACTCCGCATGCCGCTCGCTGATGGGGATCATAACGGCTTGCACCGGCGATAACCACACAGGAAACGCTCCCGCATAGTGCTCAAGCAGCACGCCGAAGAAGCGCTCCACGGAGCCGAACAGAGCACGATGCACCATCACCGGCTGCTTGCGTGAACCATCCTCGGCGACGTATTCCAGGCCGAAGCGTTGCGGAAGGTTGAAGTCGACTTGCACCGTCGAGAGTTGCCACAAGCGCCCAATCGCATCCACCAGCTTGATATCAATCTTTGGCCCATAAAAAGCCGCCTCGCCAGGGATGGTCTTGTACTCGACATTCTTGCGCTTCAGTACATTCTCAAGTGATTGGATGGCGTGGACCCATTGCTCTTCACTGCCCACAAAATTCTTGCGATCATCAGGATTCCACGTCGAAAGCTCCGTCTGGAATTTGTCGAAGCCAAAATCTTTCAATACGTCCAGGGCAAAATCCAGGCAACCACCAACCTCATCCTCAACCTGCTCCGGCGTGCAGAAAATGTGCGAGTCATCCTGCGTGAATCCGCGAACCCGCAGCAGGCCGTGCATCACGCCCGAACGCTCGTAGCGATAGACCGTGCCCAACTCTCCCAGCCTCACCGGCAAGTCGCGATACGACTTCAGCGAATCTTTATAAATCAGAATGTGGCCCGGACAGTTCATGGGCTTCAGCCGATATTCGGCGTCGTCGAGTTCCATCGCGTCGAACATGTTCTGCGAGTAGTAGCCTTCGTGTCCTGAGGTGTAGAAAAGCTGACGTCGCGCGACGTGTGGCGTATACACCAGCGAATACCCTCGCTTCACGTACTGATCGCGCATCCAGTCTTCCATCTCTTTGCGGATGATCCCGCCCTTGGGATGCCAGAAAATCAGCCCCGGCCCAGCCAGTTCCTGAATCGAGAAAAGATCGAGCTGCTTGCCCAGCACGCGATGGTCGCGCTTCTTCGTTTCTTCAATACGTTTCAGGTAATCTTCGAGGTCCTTCTTCGAAAAGAATGACGTCCCATAAATTCGCTGCAGTTGCGGATTCTTCTCGTCGCCAAGCCAGTACGCGCCCGCAATATTGAGCAGTTTGAACGCCTTGATCTTCCCGGTCGACGGAATGTGCGGCCCGCGGCAGAAATCGGTGAACTTCCCGGTGCGGTAAATCGAAATCTTTTCGTCGGGCTTAGTGAACTGCTCGACGAAATGACACTTCATGAAATCGCCCTCTTTCTTGAACTCAGCCAGTCCTTGGTCCCGCGGCACAAATTCGCGCGCATAGGGAATGTTCCGCTGCACAAGCTCCTGCATTTTCTTTTCGATCTTTTCCAGGTCCTCGGGAGTGAACGGAGTCGGACGGTAAAAGTCGTAGAAGAATCCCGTCTCAGTGGCCGGGCCGTGGCCAAGTTTGGTCTCTGGAAACAGCTCCAACACAGCCGCCGCAAGCAGATGCGCGGAGGAATGGCGGTATACCTCCAGTGCTTCGGGATCTCTGTCAGTCAAGAGACGGAGATCCGTGTCCTTCTCCAGGGGACGGGTCAAGTCGATCAGATCGCCATTGGTTTTAGCGGCCAGCGCCGCATCCGCCAGACGCGGGCTGATCGACTTCGCGATGTCCAGCGCAGTCGTGCCCTTTGGAAATTCTCTTTCGCTTCCGTCCGGGAACTTGATATGAATGTCGGCCATAAAGGGAAACCTGTAGTGATCCTGAATCTTTCAGTTTATGGGAGTAGATTCCAGAGGGTCAAACGTGCAGGTCTCTCGAATCATTAGGGGAAGGCAACTGCGAGCTTACTCCGTTCCATGGATGGTCTGCGACCCCGCCTCCCGTTAGTCTGCCTCCGACAGCAGTGACTCGCCTATTCGGAGGGCCAGATCGATGCTTTGGACAATTGCAGTATTGCTTCTGATCCTTTGGTTGTTGGGAATGGTCAGCTCCTACACGCTGGGAGGGTTCATTCACATCTTGCTCGTCGTCGCCATTATTGTTGTCCTGATCCGCGTGATTCAGGGCAGAAGTCCGGTGGTTTGACAGGCAAGGTAGTCGGGTCCGAAACCAAGGGCGAACCTGCCCTTGTATTAATCGGAGGGAATCATGAATGAAGATCGTACCAAGGGAAAAGTAAAAGATATCGCCGGTCGCGTCGAACGTCAGGTTGGTGAATGGACTGGAGACACCGACGCGCAGGCGAAGGGAACGATGAAGCAAGCGGAAGGCAAGGTCCAGAATGCCTGGGGTAAAGCGAAAGATGCGGTGAAGCCCAAACCCCGCCGCGCAGATGACAACGTCGACAACTCAAAGGACACTGAAACTGAAGATGAGGAGTCCGTGGCTCTGCGTCGGAAGGCTAGCTAGACAGTAATTTTGGAGCGGTATCTCGGGAGGGCCATTCGGCCCTCCCATTTTTATTTTTAACTCACGTCTTTGACGTGGGTCGCAATGTACCACGTGTTTCCAAACGCGTCCTTCACGGCGGCGTTTCGATCACCGTAGGGCTGATCCGTCGGCTCCTGGGACGAGGTCGCTCCTGCCGCTAAAGCCTGTCGATAGACGTCTTCCATGTTCGGGACATAAAGGTAGAACATGGCCGGCATCGTCTCGTACTTCCCATGCGCTTCGCCCATCTCCAGTACTGAGTCTCCGACGCGAATCATGGCGTGATGCACGACCCCATCCGGCGAAGCATATTTCGCGACTTCCTCTGCCCTGAACGCGCGCTTCAGGAAGTTAATCAGCGGTTCGGCGCGCCGCGGATGCAGGTACGGATTTACGCTGTGCAGGCCCTCGGGGACATGGCTTTCACCCTTGGCAGTTGCGATGTACCAATAGTTGCCGGCCGGGTCTCTCACAGTGCTGGAACGCTCTCCGTACTCCTGATCGCGAAGCTCATCGATGAGCGTCGCTCCGGCCGCCACAGCTTTTTCGGTGACAGCGTCCGCATCTTCCACGTAGATGTGAAGCGCACCCGGCTGCAACTTGCCGGCAAATTTCTTGCCGGCAATACCGCCGCCCATCATCAGCGTGGTATCTCCGATTCGCACCTCACCATGCACCCCGGAGGGCATCACGGCTCGCATGACTTCCTCAGCCCCGAGACCGTTTTTGGCAAACTCCAGAAGCGCCAGGCCGTCTTCGGCGACCAGATACGGCGTCACCATGCGGAAGCCGTGAGGGACTGGATCGACGCCCTTTGATTCAGGAAGCTGCCCAGCCTCGGGTCCCTCGGTCATTCCCTTCATTCGGCGGTGCATCTCGTCCACCGACATTTCCTCTTTCACGGTGTACACGGCCCACGTATAGCCGAAGGGATCCTGCAAGGTAGCGTCGCGGTGTCCGTAGAATTGATCTTTGGGTTCACGCACCAGCGTCATGCCTTCAGCCACGGCATGTTCCGCAAAGGCGTCCACATCCGGGACCTGGATTGACATCGAAATCGGCGAGTATCCCAGCGTCTCAGCGCTGAAGCGGCCTCCCTCGGGCCATTCGCCGGCTATATCGATGGTCGAATCGCCGATCACGATCTCGGCGTGCGGAATCTGCCCCCCAACCTCAAAGCGGAACGTTTCTTTGGCCCCCAAAGCACGCTGGTAGAACTCGATCGCCTTGGCGGGATCTCTAAACGCTAATCTTGGTGACGCAGTCACTCGGACGGCTGCTACGGGTTCGGCAACGGTGGACATACGCTTCTTGCCTCCTAATTCGGATTTCAATCTAGCCTTGAAAGTCGCACTCGGCAGATTGCGCAAGTCCGCCGCGATGCGTACCAGTGGCTCGATCTCCGGTCCGGCCTTCGTGACCCGCCCGTCATTGCGCGCCAGCATCTTCTCGACAGCCTGATTGAGCTGCTCGATCTTCTTCTGGTCGCCACTTCCCGGAGGTAGAGAGCGCTTAGGCATCGGCACCCTCCATGCGCGCCTTCAACGTACTCAGCGCGCGAAACTGCAACTGCTTCACTGCCCCTTCCGTCTTGCGAATTGCACTGGCAACTTCCTTGATGCTCTTCTGTTCGACGAATCTCAGGACGACTACCCGTTTCTGTTCGGCCGGAAGAGTCTCCACCAGCCGGAACAGTGTGGCCCGCCGTTCCACTTCCTCAATCTCCCTCGGACTGACCTGTGCCGATTCAATCACCTGGTCATCCGCCAGCTCCCGGCCCGATCTCTGCCAGCGGTCGGAAATCAGATTCGCTGCGATCCGGAACAGCCACGCGGCAAACGGAATTCCACGCCACTCGAATCGCTTTAAGTTCGCCAGCGCCTGATGAAATACTTCCGACGTAAGGTCTTCCGACTCGGCGCGGTCCTGTACTCGTTTCACGCAGTAGGCATAGACGCGCTGAAAATTGAGCTCGTAAAGGTCCGCAAAGCGAGCGGGGTCCTTCTGCGCAGCTTCGATCAGAAGCCGCTCGTCCGCTTCTTTCTTCAGAGCCTTCAACAAGTTCTCCGCGGTTTGGCCTTACACAAGCTTAAACGGTGGCGCGACGGAAAAGGTTACGCAACGAAGAATACCGAAATTCTTGAATTTCCCGGCGGCTCGGAGTAGCGTATCCGGCATCAAAGTCGCGATTTCTTGTCATCAAGGAGCAGAAAGATGGAATCGGTCACCGGAGTATTCAACACTCGTGCAGACGCCGAGAACGCCTACGAGCAACTGAAACGAGCTGGTATTCCCGCAGATAAGATCACCGTTCTAACCCCCGGAAGCCAGGATCATATGAATAAGGAAATTCAGACGGTCCGCACCGATGCTTCCGAGCAGCCTGGCATGGGTACGGCCGTGGGTGCGTTGCTTGGCGGCGGCGTCGGGATCACTGGAGGTTCGGTCCTGATGGCGCTTGTCCCCGGTGTCGGCCCCATCACTGCTCTCGGATTGCTTGGTGCCGCCATCCTGGGCGCCGCCGGAGCCACTGTCGGCGCGGTAGCAGGCGGCAGGATCGAGAAAGCCAGCTACGAAGGCCTTCCCGAAGACGAAATCTTCCTCTATGAAGACGCGCTGCGGAAAGGCCGCAGCGTGGTGATCGCTCTTGCTGACGATGAGCCCGCTGCGGTTTCGGCTCGCGACGTCTTGAAACAGGCAGGAGCTGAGTCGGTAGACGCCGCCCGCGAACAATGGTGGACAGGATTGCGCAGCTCCGAAGAGACTCGCTACGCAAAATCGGGCAGACGTTTCACCGAAGATGAGGAGTTCTTCCGTCTCGGTTTCCAGGCAGCCATGCACGCCCGGACCCGCTGCATGGAGTTTGATCAGGTTTCAGGCGAGATGAATGCAGCTCTGGAAGACGTCCAGAGTCGATATCCGGGAAAGCAGGTGGAAGAACCCTTCACTCAAGGCTACCGTCGCGGCCGTGAGCACTATCAACAACTCTGCGACGAACGAAGCAGGGCAGCCTGATTAACCAGGCTAGCATTTCTGTCATGCTGAGCGCAGAACGAGGTCGCGTAGCGAACTCGTTCGGAGTCGAAGCATCCCTGCCCAAAGCGACTGCCGAAGGCAGGGATTCCTCGCCTCGCTCGGAATGACAGCCTTGGGAAAGCGTAAAAGGTTTTGGCTCACACGTTGCTTGAATGCCTTTAGAGCCCGGAATCCAACCGGTAATATAAATCTTCGAGTGCCTTCTGCACTTTCGCCGACAGAGTCTCCATATCCGGCATCGTCAGCCCGGTGGTCGAGATAGGCTCGCCCACCCGCATCTCCAGCGGGCGGCATTTGATGTGGTACGTGTCCATGGGCAGCAATTCGTAGGTACCCACCAGTGCGACAGGCACAATGTCGACCTGCGCCTTGATCGCCAGAAAAAAGGCCCCCGGCAGAAACGGTTTGATTTCCCCGTCGGGCGTGCGTCCTCCCTCGGGAAAAATTACTAGAGGAAGTCCGGCTTTCAGGCCCTTTAACGCGGCACGAATGCTGCTGATCGAATGGGAAGGATTCTGCTGGTCGATGCAGACTTGCCCGGACCGCTTCAGTTGCCAGCCGACCACTGGGTACGACAGCAGCTCTTTCTTGAACGCAATGCGAAATTGAAACGGCAGATTGACGTAGAGCACCGGAATATCGAGCGCCGAAGCATGATTGGCCGCATACACGTGAGGCTTGGAAATGTCGATCTTGTCCAGACCGGTAACCGTGACCGGCGAAAAGATCGTCTTCATGATGAGCCACGACCAGGCGTACGAGAACCAATGCAGCCGACGCCCACTCCGGTCCAGAAAACCACCCGGCAGCGCCAGCACTCCCAGCACGAGCGTGTACAGCCAAATGAGTGGATCGATGATCAGGTACGACCGCAACCGGCTCAGCCGGCCGTAGGTGCGCTCCGGAATCGCGTGTGGACTCTGTCGCGGACGAGCAATCCTCATCTCCTGTGGCCCGCCAAGTTCCACCTGCTCGCTTCCGACCTGATCGATTGATGAATTCACTTCCTTCACACCCATTCTAAGAAAGAATTTTGGACCCGTCTTCACGCCCTCGTCTCAAGCAGCCCGATCACCTCACCCACCAGATAAATCGAGCCAGTCACCACTACGACGGCCTTGCCCTCCGCGCAGGCGCGAGCGCGTTGCCAAGCCGCCTTCACTTCCGGCACGATCTCAATCTCCGCGCCCGTGCGGTTCCCGGCCTGTCGGATCTCCTCGGGCGACGCCGCCCTCGGATTGTCAGGCCGCGTGGCAATCACCCGCAGGGCCAGCGGAAATAAGATCTCCGTCATCTCCGAGATTGCCTTGTCGCGCATCGCCCCGAAAACAAAAACCAGTGGACGGTCGTCATACAGCCCCGAAAGGGCTGATCGCAACGCCCACGCCCCTGCCGGATTGTGCGCCACATCGAGCACAATCTCCGGCCGACCGCCTTCGGCGGGAAGAACTTGAAACCGACCGGGCCAGCGTGTCTCGCGAATCCCTCGCTCAATCGACTGCGGAGTAATCCCGGCAAGCCCCTTCTTGCTCAGTTCTTCGGCTGCAGCAATCGCCAAAGCCACGTTCCGTAATTGATGCCGCCCCACCAGCGGCGATTCGACAAGAATCTGCTTCCCCATCACCTGCAGCGGGTATCGTGACCGCAAGGAGTTGCCCTCGGTACTCGCTACCCGGGACTCGGTAGTGCCCGGCGACACCGGCGGCACATACTGCACCGCGCTTACACCCACTGCGTCCCGATCGAGAATCGTATTGCCGATGACGTCATTCGCTTCCGGCTGTTGGGGCAGAGTCACGACGACTCCTCCGGGCCGAATAATGCCCGCTTTCTCTCGCGCAATCTCGCCCACCGTATTCCCCAGAAACTTCTGATGATCGAGCGAAATATCAGCAATCACACTTACCAGGGGCTCGACCACGTTCGTCGCATCCAGCCGCCCCCCCATCCCAACCTCGAGCACCGCGACATCCACTCGCTCGCGCGCGAACTGCGAGAAGGCAATGGCAGTCATCATCTCGAAAAAGCTCGGATGCCAGGGTAATTCTCCGACTTCCACCAGTCGGTCGGCCACGCGATCCACCTCTCCATGCAGCCGGGCAAAGTCGTCGTCAGTGATTTCCACTCCGTTGATGCGAATCCGCTCGTTGATCCGTATGAGATGCGGCGAAGTGTAGAGTGCAGTCTTCAAGCCCGACGCTTGCAGGATCGACGCCAGCGTCGCCGCGGTCGAGCCCTTGCCGTTGGTCCCGGCAATCAGCGCGCTCGGAAACATCCGCGCTGGATGGTTCAAGGCCCGCAGCAGCACCTGCATGTGCGCCAAGTCGAACTTGTGCGAAGGCGTCTGGGCCAGCTCGTGCCCAAGCGCAAACATGCTCGCGACTGCGGTTTCGTAGGACATAACGCAGGCGTCGGGCGTCAGACCTCAGCCCTCAGCTCGAATCATCAGATTACAGCAGACGTGTTCGCAGCGAAAATCGGCGCAGGAAACGAGTCGGGAAGAAGGGGCAAGCTGGCTTCCCTGAGAACCGAAGTCCGAGGTCTGACGCCTGAGGTCCGACGCCCGCTTCACGCCGCCATAAAGTCCAGCGCCCGCGCGATATAAGACTTCAGCTGTTTACGCGGCACAACGGCATCCAGCATCCCATGCTCCAGAAGAAACTCGCTGCGCTGGAACCCCGGCGGCAGCTTCTGCCGGATGGTCTGCTCGATCACCCGCGGTCCGGCAAAGCCAATCAACGCCCCCGGCTCTGCGATGTTCAAGTCCCCCAACATGGCGAACGAGGCGGTCACGCCTCCCGTAGTCGGATCGGTCAGAAGGGAAATGTAAGGGACCTTGGCTTTGTCCAGTTTAGCCAGGGCGGCTGCGATCTTGGCCAGTTGCATCAGGCTGATGACGCCTTCCATCATCCGCGCCCCGCCCGACGCCGAGACGATGATCAAAGGAGTGCGGGTGTCGGCTGCGCGTTCCACGGCACGGGTAATCGTCTCCCCAACCACCGCCCCCATGCTCCCCCCGATAAACGAATATTCCATCACGCTCGCGATCACCGGGCGCCCCATCAGCTTGCCCTGCGCATTGATCACCGCGTCCTTCAGCCCCGTATCCTTCTGTGCCTGCTTCAAACGGGACGAATAAGGCTTCAGGTCAACGAACTTGAGCGGGTCGGTCGACGAAATATCCCCGTCGAACGTGGTGTACTGGTTGTCGTCGAGCAGCTGCGTGAGCCGAGTACGCGCATCAATCCGGAAGTGCTTGTCGCACTTCGGACACACGTTCATGTTCTCTTCCAGATCCTTTTTCCATATAATCTGCCGGCAGTTCTCACACTTCACCCACAACCCTTCGGTACGCACTTTCTTTTCGCCCGATGTATCCAGCTCTCCGGATTCGCGCTTAAACCAAGCCATAAGACAGTTCTCCGTTTTCAGTTCTCAGCAAAAAGCGATTGCGCTCGTATTGCTGAGAACTGAGAACCGGGAACTAGTATTCAATTCCTCTCTGCGCCATCACGCCCTTCTCGTAGGCATGTTTTACTTGGCGCATTTCTGTAACCGTATCAGCGATCTCGATAATTGTCGGGTGCGCGTTACGGCCCGTCAAGATGACGTGCACCATCCCGGGCTTCTTTTGAAGCCTCTCCACCACCCTGGCCGGATCGAGCATGCCGTAACTGATGGCGTAGTTAATCTCGTCGAGCACCACGAGATCCCATTCGCCCGACTGAATCGCCTTTTCGGCTTCAGCCCAAGCTTGTTCGACCATCCGGACATCTTCCGGATCGGGCTTCTCGGCTCCGACCTTCACGAAGCCGCGGCCCATCTGCTTCATCACAAACTTGTCACCGAAAGCCTGCACCGCATCAAGTTCGCCGTAGTGCCAGGAGCCTTTCAGGAACTGCAACATCAACACTCGCAGTCCCTGCCCGACAGCACGCAACGCGGTGCCCATGGCGGCGGTGGTCTTGCCCTTGCCAGGCCCCGTGTTGACGATGATGAGACCTCGACGAACGTCCGCCATGCTTTCCTAGAGGTTTGATTCTACTAGATCGACCTCGGGCCTGCCCGGAATTGAGACCTCAAGTTGACGAAGAGTTGAGACCAACTTCCTGTCCACTACCGGACACTCCACACCGGGAGTGGACAGCTTGGTGGGAACAACCAGTGCCTTCGTGTTCATTTCTCAACCATTTAGTCCTGTTGCGGGCTGGAAGTGAGCTTGCACCAAATTACACAAAATGGGGCCCCACAACGACTAAAAGACAAACAAATTACCGCTCGATTTAGTCTGTCATGTTAGAAGGCGGACTCGGAGCGAAGGGATGCGACGCTCGCCGGCAGTGGGTTATCAAAAATGATTTGTCAAATCAAGAATTTTTCCACGGAACTCTTGCATCCAAAGTTGCGTAGTTGGGTCCAGCGGATCTCTGTCCCCTCGCAAACCGCGGAGGTCTCATGGTAGTCAACAAGTGTCTAGCGTTTTTGTTCTGCCTTCTGGTACCCCTGCCAGTGCTGGCAGCACAGCGCGTCTCAGCTCGTCCCAAGCCCGCCATGGATACGGGAGACCAGGAATCCATCCGGCAAATCATCGATATGGAGCATCAAGCGCGCGAGGCTAGCCTGCGCCGCGACGTCGAATTTTCGCAGAGAAACCTGGCTGAAGACTACGTCGCGATCACTCCACTTGGCCAGGTCACGACCAAGCAAGACACCGTCTCAGCCCGCAAGAGCGGCCAGCTGAAATACGATACGATCAACGTCACCGACATGGTTGTCCGCGTTTACGGCGACACCGCAGTCGTGACCGCCCGCGCCGACGTAAAGGGCCATCAGCTGGGAGAAGACTTCAGCGGCCCTTATCGCTACACCCGAGTCTGGGTCCGACGCACTGGGCACTGGCTGGCAGTGAGCTACCAGGCTACCGTCACCCAATAGTTGCAAGCCGCTTTCCTCTGTGTTGCTCTGTGCCCTCTGTGGTGGAAAATGAAGCCCAGAGAGGGCTCTTCCCATGGACTGGCTAAACCAGCGGTGTGCGCGTGGCGTCTACCCGAAGTTTCTCGTGGGTGCTATGTTCCTGTGCGCCCTGGTATCGCAAGCTCAAGCTCAAACACTCTCCCCGGCAAAGCGTGCGCAAATCGAGCTGGCAGTCTCCAGGTTCATGGCCTCGACCCACGTTCCCGGCCTCTCGATCGCGGTGGTCGAAGACGGGAAGTATGAATGGGCGGCAGGCTTCGGGTTCGCCGATCTGGAAAACAATATCCCGGCCAGCGAGCACACGCTGTTCCGCCTGGCATCGATCTCGAAGTCACTCACTGCGGTCGGAGCAATGGAACTCTGGGAACACGGTAAACTGGAACTCGATAGTCCAATCCAGAAATACTGCCCGTCTTTCCCGCAAAAATCCGCACCGATTACGACCCGCCAGGTCATGGGACATCTCGGCGGCATTCGCCACTACAAATCGGAATCGCAAGAAGACCCCGAGGTGGGCAATACGAAGCACTTCGACAAACCGATCCAGGCTGGCCTCGACTTCTTCAAGAATGATCCTTTAGTTGCAGAGCCCGGTTCCCACTTTCATTACTCGACCCAGGGCTACACCGTGGTGGGTTGCATAATCGAGGGAGCGTCCGGCTCCAGCTACGTCGACTATATGCGTCAGAATGTTCTCCTGCCGGCCGGAATGGAGCAGACCCAAACCGACGATCGATCCGCCATCATTCCGTATCGCACCCGCTTCTACCAGAAGACAAAATCGGGCACGGTCCAGAACGCCGATTTCCTCGACTCCAGCTACAAAATTCCCGGTGGCGGATGGCTTTCCTCGGCGGAAGACATGGCGCACTTCGAAGTAGCAATGTTCAGCGACAAGCTGATCAAGCGCACCACCCGCAACCTCATGTGGACTCCTCTGAAGCCCACCGACGGATCGAAGGACAACTACGGCCTAGGGTGGGGAACTGCCGATGAGGATGGCGTTCGCGGCTTTGGCCACAGTGGCGGCCAGCAAGGGACGAGCACCTATTTCGTCATGGACCCCGAGCACCGCACCGGCGTCGTGGTGCTCACCAACATGGACAATCTCGATCCTGATCAACTCGCGCTGGAAATTATGAAGGCGCTAATCGGTAAGAACACCCCCGCGAAGTGAGATCCGGGATGGACGGCGCCTACTTAACACCCTTCTCCGGATTCCACGACCCCTGTTCTTTGCGAACAAACACAATTTGCCCCACGTGATACGCATTGTGTGTACCAATGCGAGCGATCTCCGGAGCCCATTTCTGCAGCTTCTGCTCATCGGCGGACTCGACGAATTTCTCTAATTCGCTCATGACCTGGTTAAGCTGCTTGACCGTATCGTTCCATTTCTTGGTGTCAAAGTCGTTGAAGGTCTCGTCGTTGTTGCCGCTGAACTTCTTTTCCGGCTCGCCCTTGAACTTCTCCAGCTCCCGCTGGTTCCAGAACAGCAAATGATAGGTCAACTGTCCCACTGAATGATTCCCTTTGCCATCCGTCCAGGTGGCCTGCTCGGCGGTGAGACCGTCCACCGCGACATCGATGGGCACGAACCAATCTTTCTGGTCATGGGTTGTGTGCAATTGCTCCAACAGGATGCTTCGCAAGGTGACGGGCTTCGAATTTTGCCCAAAGGCGGGAAACGACAGCAACACAATTAATGCCGTAACGACACTTTTCATACGCAGAATCCTCCAGGAGTACCTGATGTAGTGCGTCAAACAGATCTACATTTATCAGTCACCGGCTTCCCCTGTGATCCTCTGTACCCTCTGTGGTGAAAGCCCTTGACCTCCTCGCCGGACACCACGGATCACTCAATGCCCCGAATGATACGGATGTCCCTTCAAGATCGTAAAGGCCCGGTACACCTGCTCCAGCAAGACCACGCGCGCCAGCTCGTGCGCGATTGTCATTTTCCCAAGTGAGATCACGTTTGCGGCAGCCGACCTGGTCTCTGCGGAAAAGCCGTCGGCGCCCCCGATGACGAATACCAGCGGCAGGGGATTGCGGTCCTGATAATCCCCCAGAAACTTCGCGAACTGTTCCGACGGGAATTCCTTGCCCCGCGAGTCCATCAGCACCAGGGTGGACTTAGTCGCGGTCTTCGCATCCTTTCCGAATTTGGCCAGCAGGTCCGCCTCGTCACGCAAAGTAAGCCCCTCCACCTGCGCGTAGTGTGAAATCCGCTTCAGATACTCGTCCGTCAGGGAAGCGATCGCAGGTTCCTTCGTCTTGCCGATCCATACGATCCTGATCTTCACGGACCCCTCATCTCCTTCCAGAAGCCAACACCACGGTCGCCCCGAAGGCGATTTTGTGGCCGTCAGAATACCGGTTCACAGCCCCGTGCACTTCGGCATGAATCCGAGGCCAGAGGTCGGCAGGAACACGCTCCAGCATGGCACGAAACGGAACGCTCACCGATCGCGCGTAGTCCCATACCTCCTCTGCCGGACCAGGCCACTCCCAGGGCAACGTCTGGTTTTCTTCCGTCACGTCTCGAAATCCCGCGCTCCTCAGGATGGCCGACAGGCTGCCGGGCTCGGCGTAGCGGAAGGGGTTGGGACCGTCGGACGGAAGGAGCGGACCTCCCACGTGCCGATGCACGACGCCCATCATGCTCTGCCAATAAGGTTGTTCGAAACTGCCCCACGCGAGGAAACAAGCTCGAGCCCCGGGACGCAGCACACGCGACAACTCGCGAAACGCCAGTTCAGCATCGCGAAAAAACATCACGCCAAACCGCGAGGTAGCAAGATCAAAACTGCTATCTGCAAACGGCAGCGAATGCGCATCGGCCTGCTGGGTAGTGAAGTTGGTCAGCCCACGGTCGCGGGCGCGCTTTTCCGCAATCTCCAGTAGGTCAGCACTCAGATCGAGCGCCATCACCTGCCCCTGTGCCCCGACGCGACCGGCCAGTGTAATCGCTGGCTCGCCAGTGCCGCTGGCCAGATCCAGCACCCGCATTCCAGCTAGCGGCCGCGAATATTCCACCAGGGCGTCGGTGACAGCCCGCCCCGTCGCCGCCGACTTGGCCTTCCACCTTTCGGAAGCCACGAGCCGGTATTGCGATCCCCAACTAGGCTCAGAATGAGGCTTGGAGGTCATAGGGCAGAAGACGTTTCGAAGAAGTTCTCGTTCCAGGCTAAGAAAATGGCTTCCGTTCCGACAAACGGAGAACTGGGAACTGAGAACGGAGAACTGAACCCATTCAGGCCTTCACTCTTCTCTTCTTTTTCGGCGCCGCTTTCGTCGCAACTTTCGTCCCAGCTTTTCGCGCGCGCGGCACCGCCTTCAAGTCGGACGGTTCAAGCCGCTTCGCCGACTTCCAAAGCCGCTCCAGATCGTAGAACTTCCGCGCCTTCTCGGAGAATACATGCACGACGAAATCGACGTAATCAACCAGCACCCATTCGGCCTGGTTGTACCCCTCGACGTGCGTCGGCCGCAGACCTGTCTTCTTCAGCTGCAGTTCCACTTCATCGGCAATGGCCTGCACCTGCCGCGGATTGGTTCCGCTGCAGAGCACAAAGTAGTCGGTAAAGGCTCCCGAACCCTTTTCCATTTCCAGGATGCTGAGTTCTTCGGCCTTTTTTTCGAGGCAGGCTTGAATTGCAGCAGTGATTTGTTTCTTCGTTTCGCTCTTCTTCATTCGCTCATCGGTCGTCGGACGGTAGTCGTTCCTTGAACTTCAATTGTAATCGAGCTCGGTGTCCCGAGCGGGTCGCTATTACTGACCGGACTTCTTGGATTCTGCGGCTGCACGCTCACGCAGTTTCGCCATGGTCGCCGCGGAGGGATCCTTCCGCTTGCCGCTCTTGTTGCGGCGTTTGGTTTTCGTGACGTAATGGTTTTGAGCCATGAAATCTCCTCAATACAGTCCTCGGCGGTTGGGGACGCCAGCCCTTGATTGTTTTGACTTATCGCCCAAGGCGAGGTGGAAAGTCTGGAACTATCATAACTGGTGGGAAGCGTTCGCGCCCTGCAGTTACCGACTATTTATAGAGACCCATCTTCTTGATGTACTCCGCAATGGCAGGCTCGACAAACCGTCCCAGTGGCTTACCCGAGCTCGCCGCCTGTCGGATTGCAGTTGCCGACGCCGATTGATGCAGGTCTTCCACCAAATGAAGGCTCACCCCAGGCAAAACCAGGTCTCCG
The DNA here is from genome assembly GCA_035568275.1 of Candidatus Sulfotelmatobacter sp. Taxonomy (GTDB): domain Bacteria; phylum Acidobacteriota; class Terriglobia; order Terriglobales; family Acidobacteriaceae; genus Sulfotelmatobacter. The sequence continues at coordinate 13,056 of DATMOO010000328.1, read as the reverse complement.
GTCGCAACCTGTTTGTGAAAAGGCTTCGTCACTTCCGGTCGTGGGCGCAACTTCTCCGGCAAGGCATTCGCTACATCCGCCAGTGAAAACCCCGGCCGTCCCGCCACGATAAATTCGCACTCTCGAAACAGCGATTCCGCTTGATGCCACTGGGCAATCTCCGCGAAGGCATCCATTCCGATCAACAGAAACAGCCGGTCCCTGCCCTTGAATGACTGCTTCAGGCGCCGCACCGTATCAATGGTGTAGTTCGGCTTGTCTTTCTTCCTGCCCTCGCCCTCTTCCGGCGCTTCCAACAACGAGGGCACAAACGTTTTCTCGTTCGCGGTGGCCAACGTGAGCATGGCAAACCGGTGAACGAACGATGTGAGGGGTTGTTTCTGTTTGTGCGGGGGACTATTCGCCGGAACGAAGTAGACCCGGTGCAGTTTGCAACGCTCCGTCGCGGCTCGGGCCAATGCCACGTGGCCACGATGTACGGGATCGAAAGTTCCTCCGAATAGTCCGATATTCATAGCGAGGCGGCGCTAACATCCTCCCAAGTCGATCTAGTGTGCAGATTCTGACCTTTCCTTGCAAGCCCGATAACTAGGGTCAGGCACGGTTAGCCCTTGTCGCGCTGGCCATTGGACTCGCTGCCCTTGTCCTCTCGCCGTAACCAGATGAACTCCTGTAACTATCCTGTTTCCCAATTAGGTACTAGGATGGCCGTTATATGCGAGTAACCCTCCCCTTACTCCGCATTCCGGCCGCTCGTGCACCCATCCTACGGTATGGGGTGGCTGTGCTCAGCACCGCCTTGGCGCTGATCCCCACAGTCCTGCTGGCGGATGTTTCGGAAAGCCGCCTCGCCCTTTTCGGCGTCGCCGTTATGGTGAGCGCCTGGTACGGCGGCTGGAAGCCGGGGGTTGTCGCGACCGCATTTGCCCTGACTGTAAGCGCCTATTTCACTCTGGTGGGCGACCACACGCCTGCGCAGTTGCGGACGGCTATCCTCCGCTTGTCCCTCTTCTTCTTTGTGGCGATGCTGATCTGCTGGCTGAACGCCGCCTTGCGCGCGGCCCAGGAAAATCTGCGCCGCTCCGAAGCGAACTTCCGCTCCCTCGTTACCAACGCCCCGTATGGCATCTGCAGCTGCGATTCCACGGGCAAGATCCTCGACGCCAATCCGGCTTTCCTCGAACTGCTCGGCCTGAGTTCCGCCAACGATGTGATCGGCCAGCACATTTTCAGCCTTTATGCCGATAGCGAGCAGTGGTTCGACCTCGCCGATTACCTGCGCTCCTCGGTCCCCTTTCATGGCTTGACGGCAGAATGGAAGCGAAAGACAGGTACGACCGTGGTGCGAGTTTCTGGCCGCGCGGTTTCCAACGGTCGCAAAGATGGTGTGGTATTCGAGATTTTCGCCGAAGACGTGACCGAGCGCCGCGCCCTGGAGCAGCAACTGCGCCAGTCGCAGAAGATGGAAGCCGTCGGCCGTCTTGCTGGAGGCATTGCCCACGACTTCAACAACCTGCTGATGGTGATCTCCGGGTACTCGGAATTCCTTCTCGAGCGCCTCGGCGGCGAGCCTCATCTGCGCGGCCCGGCCCAGGAAATTGCCAGCGCCTCGGAGCGGGCCTCGTCCTTGACTCGCCAGTTACTAGCGTTCAGTCGAAAGCAGATGCTCGCGCCGCGCATCATTAACCTCAACGACATCGCCACCGAGAACCTGAAAATGCTTACCCGCATGATCGGCGAGGACATCGACCTGGTCATGACCCCAGGGAAGAGTCTATGGTCGGTCCGCGCCGATGCCGGGCAGATCGAACAGGTCATCATGAACCTGGCGGTGAACGCCCGCGATGCCATGCCCTCCGGCGGCAAGCTCACCATCGAGACCGCGAACATTACACTCGACGAGGAATATGCCCGCGTGCACGCACCGCTCCACGCCGGAGACTACGTCATGGCTTCGATCAGCGACACCGGAGCGGGCATGGATTCGGAAACGCAGTCGCACATCTTCGAACCGTTCTTCACTACCAAGGGAACGAAGGGAACCGGTCTGGGGCTATCGACTGTGTACGGCATCGTCAAGCAGAGCGGTGGATATATCTGGGTCTACAGCGAACTGGGCCGTGGCACCACCTTCAAAATCTATCTGCCGCGCGTGCCCTCGATCGAAGAGCCCGCGGTGCATGCCGTCACCGCTCCTGTTCGGTTCCAGAAGGTTGAACCGGGCACAGAAACTATTTTGTTGGTGGAGGACGAAGCCAATCTGCGCTATCTCGCGCGGCAATATCTCGAGAAGCAGGGCTACAGAGTGATCGAGGCCGCTGACGGCGCCGTCGCCATGCAAATCGCGGTGGCGCATGAAGGAATAATCCACCTGCTGCTGACCGACGTCATCATGCCCGGCATGAACGGACGCGAGCTCGCGCAGCGCATTTCTGAAATTCGCCCCAACGTGAAAGTGCTGTACATGTCCGGTTACACGGAAAACGTAATCGGGCAGGACGGCACGCTGGATGCCGGTGTTCGCCTGCTCCAGAAACCCTTTAACCTTCGCGACCTCAAGAGCAAGGTGCGCGAAGTGCTCGATGCAACTCCAACTCCCCCGGAGGCCGTTATGTCCATGCAGTCTGCTGAACCTCAACCCACCACGCGAACCCGGCAAGCTCCGCCAGCTCGCGCGCAACGATTCCAGCTTCACTTGCCGTTACGCTATCGCCGACTCGGCGAAACACAATGGCATGTAGGCAAAACCGAGAACATCAGCCGTTCTGGACTGCTCTTCCAGAGCGACGACGTGTTGCAACCCAATTCTCAGTTGGAAATTAGCCTGGTATTGCCCGCCGAAATCGCCGGTCTCTCCGGCACCGAAGTCGTTTGTCGCGGAGAAGTCGTCCGCACCGTGGAACGGCAGGGCGAATCAGTCAGTCCGGCACTGGCCGCACGGATTCTGCAATATCACTTCCAACACGGCCCTTTACCGAGGGCGTAAACTGATCGCTGGGTTTTGTGGGTAAGTTCGATCTGGGAGAGGCGGCCTGCAAAGGCCGCCTTTGAATTTGCGGCGGAGCTAACCAAAGGCATTCACCACGAAGGACACGAAGTTACACGAAGGAAAACTCAAGGTTTCCTTCGTGTACCTTAGCGTCCTTCGTGGTTTAAGATTTGGAGCCCGATGGAGCTTCCTGTTCTGCGTTCTTGAGGTCGTGCTCGCGCAAAGCTTGGACTACCTCGGCGATCGCGTACTTTAGCTCCTCGATGCCTTTCCCGGTCACCGCCGAGATCTCGTAGAGCTTCAGCTTCTTTTTCTTGGCATACTTCTTGAGCGCGGCCAATTTATCTTTGTTCACAACATCGATTTTCGACGCGACCATGATCATGGGTTTGTCTTCGAGATGGGCGCCGAAGCTGGCCAGTTCCCCAAGAATGACTTCGACATCTTTCGTGACGTCGTCGCGCCCGCTCGAGTCCGAAACGTCCACCAGATGAACCAGAAGCCGGGTGCGTTCGATATGCCGCAAGAACTGGGTGCCCAGGCCGGAACCGGTGTGCGCTCCTTCGATCAAGCCAGGGATGTCTGCGACCACAAAGCTGATCTCGTCTCTTGCGTCGCCGACAGCGACCACGCCGAGATTCGGTTCGAGGGTAGTGAACGGATAATCCGCAATCTTTGGGCGTGCCGAAGAAATGCGTGAGATGAGGGTAGACTTGCCAACGTTCGGATAACCAACGAGCCCAACATCGGCGAGCAATTTCAATTCAAGCCGGTACGTATGCTCTTCGCCCGGCCTGCCAGCCTCGTGTTCCCGAGGAGCCTGGTGCACCGAGGTGGCAAAGCGCGCATTTCCGCGCCCTCCGCGGCCTCCGCGCGCGATGACGAAGCGCTCATCGGCCTTCGTAAACTCGAATGCCTTCTCGCCAGTCTCATCGTCGTACACGATCGTGCCCACAGGAACCTTGAGAACTACGTTTCCGCCTTCGCGCCCTGTCCTGTTCGAGCCTTCGCCGTGACGGCCGCGCCCTGCAGTGTGCTCGGGGTTGAAACGGAAATGAACGAGCGTGTTGTGGCGCTCGCTCGATTCCATGACGACGTCGCCGCCCTTGCCCCCGTCGCCACCGGAGGGCCCGCCACGAGGCACAAACTTCTCCCGGCGGAAGGCCATGCAGCCGCTGCCGCCGTCGCCGGCTTTGACTCGAATTTTGGCTTCATCGATGAACATTGAAAATCAGTTCTCAGTTGCCAGTTCTCAGTTGCCAGTTCTCAGTTGCTAGTTCCGCTCATTGCTCAGTACCGATGCTCGGCCGTCCCAGCAAAGAAAAAGCCTCGTCCCGGAGGCGAGGCCGTGTGGCGCGGGCGCTCCCGCCCGCGAATGCTTTAAACCTTAGAGACCTACTTCGCTTCTACGGGCTCGACCATCACGAACTTGCCCATGGATCCTTTGTCCATGAACTTGATCCTGCCCGTGATCTTGGCAAAGAGAGTGTCGTCTTTACCCCGGCCGACATTGAGCCCGGGTTTCACGCGCGTGCCGCGCTGCCGCACAATGATGGTTCCACCGGGCACGACCTGCCCGCCAAATGCCTTGAATCCAAGCCGCTGCGAATTCGAATCGCGGCCGTTTCGTGAAGTGCCTTGCCCTTTTTTATGCGCCATATCAGTTCTCAGTTCTCAGTTGTCAGTTCCCAGTCAAAATCCCGAAGCTGACGTCTGCATGAAATTATTTCTTCTTGGCCGCTTTCTTCGCAGCCTTCTTGGGGGCGGCCTTCTTCTTGGCTTTCGCCTTCGGCGCCGCCTCGTGCTCCTCCGCCGCAGCCGCTTTCACCTTCTTCGGCTTCGCCTCTTTCTTAGGCAGATCAGGAGCCTTGAAACTCTGGCCGCCAAAGGCGATCTCGGCGATGCGCACCGACGTAAACGCCTGCCGGTGTCCGCGCAGTTTCTTGTACTGCTTCTTGCGCTTGTAGTGGAAGACAAGAATTTTTGCGCCGCGGCCCTGGCCGACGACTTCGCCGACGACGCGTGCATCGGACTGGTTCCCGACCTGACCTTCCTCGCCGGAAACCGCTACTACTGGAAACTCAACTTGACCGTCGGTCCCGTTCAGTTTCTCGACTCGAATCACATCGCCGGGCGCCACCCGGTACTGCTTTCCACCGGCGCGGATAACCGCGTACATACGTCTGCCTCCGTCAAATGTCTTGTGAAATCAGCCCGTGAACGGCACGTGAAAACGACCCTGCAATGCAGATCCCCGAAGGCGCACACCAGCGCTGCCCGGGGGCCAGCTGATTTCCTGTGCTTGCTGTGTTTCCGCCCCGGCGCTTCAGCAGCCACGGCAGGCGTCCCCAGAACGGGTCGGCGAGTACAGTCAAACTTGATTATTTTATCGTGCGTTGTGGAAATCGGTCAAACGAAAGAGGATCGCAGGTGTTATTCGGTGCGTGAAATTGAGGTTCTGCGCCTCATCCAGCGGGCCAAGGCCCACACCAACGCACTTACAACCAGTCCCAAACCGCACCAACCAAGCAAAGAAGGCCAAATCGGCGCAGTAGGCCCATCAGACAAGGCGAAGCTGGCCGGATGGATATGGGACCACTCTGCAAGCCACACGATGCTGCCCAGGAGAAGGACCGCTCCAAACACACCCACTCGCAGAGGACTCCACTTTAGCCGCACGTGGCTTCAATCATCGCATGTTTCGATGCCTGGCCACATCAATCAGCGAATTTGCACATCGCAAGGGTCACTCATCGCTTACGTTTGTTGTTTCGTTCCTTCTATGCGAGAATTCCGCCGAATTCCGGAGGAAACCAAATGTTGAAACGTTTTCTTACCGTTTCGCTTTGCATGTTCGTGATCACCCTGTCGGGCGCGGCACAAGCCAAGAAGCCGGCTGCGAAGAAGGCTCCTGCTGGCCCTGCTCCCGAGAAAGCCTATCTGCAGAAGATCTGGGATGGCTGGTCGACTCTAGATGCCGCGAACACCGCCAAGTTTTACGCCACTGGCCCGCATACTTTTTTCGATATCGCTCCGCTGAAGTACAACAGCTGGGAAGAATATGAGAAAGGTGTAAAAGGCGTGCTGTCCGGATACAAGAGCGCGAAGTTCACCGTCAACGATGACGCCGAAATTCATACCCACGGGGACCTGGTCTGGGCGACCGCGACGATCCACGAGGAGATGACCAGCAAGGCAGGCAAAGTGGAGATGGGAAATTTCCGCTGGACCGTAGTTTTCGAAAACGAAGATGGCAAGTGGCTGATCGTGCACGAGCACGTTTCAGCGCCGTTGCAGTAATGCAGGGGCTAGGGGTTTGGATCAGGGGTCAGCAATTACTCGCTAGGTTCAAGTTCACTAGCCGCTGGCCCCTAGCCCCTGGCCCCCTGATCCCTGCTTTTCAATACGACTTCCAGAAGAAGTACACAGTCATTCCCGCGCCGACCAGCACAACGAACCAGCGAATCCACGCTTGCGGCAATTTCTGTGCGTAGTGTGCACCCAGGTATCCGCCGCAAACTCCGCCGAGTATCATCACAATGCCGTGTCTCCAGTAGATGGCGCGGGCAAGGATAAACGTCACCACAGCGACGCCGTTGATAACCGAACCCATCACGCTCTTGAGAGCGTTCATCGCGTGGATATCAGTCATGCCCAAAGCCGCCAGCATCGCCAGCATGACAATCCCCATGCCGCCGCCGAAGTAGCCGCCGTAGACGGCGACACACAGCTGAAAAAAACTTGCCCCGGCCAGTGCAAGCTTGGTGGTCTCGTGCTCGATTACTGACTTTCGTCCTCCCGCAATCTTCTTTCCGAAAGCAAATAACAGAGTCGCGCCCAGCGTGAGCCATGGGAGAACTCGCATGAAAGTGTGAGCGGGAGTCTTGAGCAGCAGAAATGCGCCCGTCACTCCACCCGCCAGGCTAACTACCAGCAGCGGGATCAGGACACGACGTGGCACATCCAGATGCTTGCGATACGCGCCTCCACTTGCTGCTGCGGCCGTCCACAGGGCAATGGTGTTTGTGGCATTCGCCGGAATGGGAGGCACACCGGTGAATAACAGCGCGGGAAATGCGATGAAGCTTCCCCCGCCAGCCACAGCATTCAGGGCTCCGCCCAGAACTCCGGCGACGAACAAGAAAATGACGGTTTGCAGAGTCAAGCAGTAAGGTGTACCAGAAAGGCCTTGGCGCCGCCAATTGGACTAACCCTTGCCCGAGCACCGCGTCTCATGCTGGGGCGACTTATGATTCGAAGATCAATGCCTAATTACTTCTGTAACCAATCGTAAAACCGGCGCCGTTCTCAGAACATCTCCGCCCCCACAGTGTTCATATCGTGTGAGCTGGTTGTGGAGGAATCATGCGCCATTCACTCATGCTGTTCGCCGCTGTCTTGATCTGCAGTGTCGCCTGGGGGCAGACCTCAGCGCCAACGAACGCTCCATCAAATGACCCGTCCACACCAGACAACAATATGTCAGGAATGTCCCAACACGACACGTCGAACATGAAAGACATGCCGATGTCCAGTGATAAAGATGACAGCGAAGCCAGCGCGCATGTCATGCATTCGATGGAAGGCCACATGGACATGGGCCCGCACATGAAGATGACGGCTCTGCGCCAGCCCAAGCCCGGCGATGCCGCCCGCGCGCAACAGGTCGCCGAAGCCGCGCGCAGGGCTTCGGAAAAATACAAGGATTATCACGCTGCGCTCGCCGACGGATTCAAGATCTTTCTGCCGAACATCCCGCAGAAGATGTATCACTTTACGAACTACGGCTATGGCATGGAAGGCGCCTTTCATTTCAATCCAGAACATCCGACGTCTCTGCTTTATGAGAAACAAGGCGTTGACTACAAACTGATCGGGGTGATGTACACTGCGCCGAAGCGGCTCACGGAAGACCAGCTCGACGAGCGCATTCCGCTGAGCGTGGCCCAATGGCACGAGCATGTGAATTTCTGCGCTCCCCCGGCAGACAGGAGGAGCGAGATGTTCCAGCCACACACCAAGTTCGGCCTCAAAGGATCAATCACTACGCAGGAAGCGTGTGACGCAGCCGGAGGAACTTTTCGTCCGGTGATCTTCAACTGGATGGTGCATGTTTACCCCTTCGAGAAAAACGCGGCAAACATCTGGTCAGTGGAGCGTCAGCACGGTGACGCGGACTAGTTCATCGACGTAGTTCAATTTGCTTTTTTGGCGCGCCGCATCGTGCGGCCCTGTGCTTTTTCCTCACAAAACATCGCCCCCATGTTCCTTGCCGCGTTCATCGAATGCATTCGAAGTTTTGCTACCGGAAGCATTCACACATCGTCCAAGTAAGAGCAGCAGGAAAGCAGCAAAGAAGGGAACTTCAACCGCAGGAAGCACGTATTCCTGGGAACGAGTAGACGGCCGGCAGGGGTGATCTGGCCGAAGTAGATTCAATATCGATTGCGGGGTCTGGGGATTCTCTCACACTCGGTTTGGCGGCCCAGGTGAGAAAACCCCCAAAGCGGAGGCGCAGGCTTTGGGGCCTTTGCGCTCAACCCCGGCGGCAGCATTGTAGGCGATGCGCGGCGAAACACAAGTGTTTTCTCGCGTTGTCCGTGAACGGGCCGCCCCTAACCAATTCCGATTTTTCGGGGAAGAAAAAAGGAGCTGCTATGAAGTTCGCGACCGTTACGAAGAGTTTGGTAGTGGGGTTGGCTTTGACGCTGGCCTCGAGTGCGTTTGCCGCCAGCAAGGCAAACTTGACTTTGAACAATCCAACCAGCATCAATGGAACCAGTCTGAAAGCCGGCGAGTACAAGCTGCAGTGGGACGGCAACGGTCCCAACGTGGAAGTCAGTATCATGCAAGGAAAGAAGGTCGTCGCTAAGGTCCCGGCAAAGGTCGTCGACTTGAACCAGTCTTCTGCCAATGACGCCGCCCTGCTGAAACAAAACAGTGACGGCACTACAACTCTCGCCGGTGCGCGCTTCCAAGGCAAGAAATTCGCCCTCGAACTGGGCGAGGCCAGCGACGGCATGCAAGCCGGATCAAGCAAGTAGTTGGCAACATAAAAGGGGAGCGATAAGCGCTCCCCTTGTTTGCTTGCTGCACCGCAGGCTAATTCGGCGAAGCGAGCACATCGTCGCAGTAGCTGAGCAGAGCTCGGCGTGGTTTTGTTTTGAGCCCTTTCACTGGAAGTTTCTGTTCGATGGAATCATTCCCCACCATTCGTACCCGTCCCAGAAAGACGACTTTCCCGTCCGGCATTTCCAGGTATATGGGAATGATCATGCGAAACTTGTCATTCACGTTCGATTGAGTGAGCCTGAAGCTGAATACAACATCTCCATCCGCGCCAGCGTCAAAAGATGAGTCCAGCTTGCAGGATGGCAATTGCGTGCCGTACACGTATTCATTAAAAAACCAGTCCAGCCTGTGATTCCCCTCCAAGTCCATTTCGGGAGCCATGTGCTTCTCTACGATGGCCTTGAAGTCCTCTGTGGTGGCCGCTTTGCCGCCGTAGGTCTTGACGAAATCCTGCATGGTTTCCTTGAAACGCTGATCGCCGGTTTGACGGTCGCGCATCATCATGCGAATCATGTGTAGTACGTAAGCACCCTTGGGATAGATGAGGCGACGGGTTATATTAGAGCCAGTGCGGGTGGTATCGGCGCGATAGCCCAACGTCAATGGGCCGACATCGATGGCGCGAAAACCTTCGGCGTGAAGACGGCTCCGGTCACCTTGCCATTCACCGCAGCCACAAAGCATACCGAGCCCGAGCGCAGGTGGAATGTGCCAGCCTCGCGTTTCAACTTAACATTGCTGACACTTACACTTTCACCGCTCAGGGTTAAATTACGCAGAGACTGGTACGTCGGATCGGAGTTCGGCGCCGGCGCCGCATTCTGGGCATGGATTAGGCCACACGGAAACACCAGGACGACGGATACCAACTGGATGAAAGTTACTGCAAATGCAGAGCGGAAAACGCGAACGATGAATTGTGGCACAGGGCCTCCCCGGAGAAGAGGAACCGAAATTATCCCCGTTTCCCGGAAAATTGCAAGTGCCTGAATCACAACCGAGATGACGGGATGCCGCTTAGAAATAGCTGGCAGGCGCAGAAAAAAGGGAGCGCTTTTAGCGCTCCCTTCACCCGGCAACTGAGAACTCACTTCAGTACTTCGGCACCCTTGGATCCACGCGATCCGACCAGGCGGTAATTCCTCCAGTGAGGTTGTGGACTTTGGTAAAACCCGCCTGCTGAAGGAACGCGACGGCTTTCGCGCTGCGACCGCCCATTTTGCAGTGGACAACGATCTCGCGGCTGGAATCGAGTTCGTTCACACGTTTCGGCAGATCGTTCAGCGGGATCAGGTATCCGCCAATGTTGCAGATCTGGTATTCGTGCGGCTCGCGGACATCGAGCACGAAAAGATCGTCTTTCGCATCGAGGCGCCGCTTCAGTTCTTCGACTTGAATCTCGGGGACTCCGCTGCCCACAGGTTTTTCCTCCCCACGAATGCCGCAAAACTCGTTGTAGTCTATCAGCTTCGTGACCGTGGGATGCGTGCCGCACACCGGGCAGTCGGGATTCTTGCGTAGCTTCAGTTCGCGAAACTTCATACCGAGCGCATCGACCAGCAACAGGCGCCCGATCAGCGGTTCGCCTACTCCGAGAATCAACTTGATGACTTCGGTGGCCTGCATCACCCCGACTAGTCCGGGGAGAATTCCCAGCACTCCGCCTTCGGCGCATGAGGGAACCAGTCCAGGCGGTGGCGGTTCGGGATAGAGACAGCGGTAGCACGGTCCATCCTCGGTGGCGAATACGCTCGCCTGTCCCTCGAAGCGGAAAATCGATCCGTAGACATTCGGCTTGCCCGTCAACACGCAAGCGTCGTTGACCAGATATCGTGTCGGGAAGTTATCAGTGCCGTCGGCAATGATGTCGAAATCACGGAACAGTTCGAGTGCATTGGCGCTGCTCAGCCTGGTGTCGAAAGTCCGCAGATTGAGGAACGGATTGATCCCCTTCAGCTTGTCAGCCGCGGAGTCGAGCTTCTTGCGTCCGACGTCGGCGGTGGAGTGAATAATCTGTCGCTGTAGGTTGGTGTAATCAACCACATCGAAGTCAACGAGACCAAGGGTGCCGACGCCGGCCGCCGCCAGGTAGAGCGCGAGGGGCGATCCTAACCCCCCGGTGCCGATGCACAGCACGCGCGCGGCTTTCAGCTTCTGCTGACCCTCCATGCCGACCTCAGGCATGATCAGGTGCCGCGAGTAGCGCAGGATTTCGTCTTTATTGAGAGTGATTGGAACCTCGGTAGTGGTGGCCATGGCGTCCTCGTTAAGCGTTTCCTTCGTGTACCCTCGTGCCCTTAGTGGTTCAAGATTTTGAATTTCTCAGCCGGAGAATCGTCGCCGCAGCGGACTACCAACAGGAAGGGCAACACTTACAACAGCGCGTTGTATCGGCAGGCTTCATTGCAAAAATCCCGAAGTCTTCAATCAGGCTACGCCCCCGGCAATCGAAGGCACGATGGAGATGTTATCACCGTCTTTCAGCGCGGTTGCTTCTTTCTGTAGATACCGTATGTCCTCGTCGTTGAGGTAGAGGTTCACGAAGGCCCGCAGCTTTCCTTCGTCGGTGTAAAGGTGCTTGCGGAGTTCCGGATGCTGCGCTACCAGCGCATTCATGGCTTCGCCGACGGTCGCCCCCGACACGTCCACTGAAGCCTGCTTCCCGACATATTGCCGCAAAGGCGTAGGAATATGAATCTTGCTCATAGGTTAATTTTAAAGCAATAACTTGCGGTACTCGTACAACGGCATGCCAAAAAAGTCTGTCTCCCGTCCGGATGCAGAATACCCGTTTTTCGCATAGAACCGGACAGCCCGGATCAAAGGTGCGGTGGTATCGAGTGACACATAGCCGCAACCGTTCTTCTTCAACTCAGCTTCTGCTGACTGTAGCAGGGCCAGCGCAACTCCGGTTCCCTGCCAATCTGGCAACACTGCCATGCCGCGCAGGTGCCCTTCCGATCCGTTCGCCGCACAGCCGATGGTCCCAACAATTTCTCCGTCGGAAATGGCAACAAACAAGCACATTTCCTGCAAGCGTTGTCGGACACCATCCGAATTCAGCACTGTGTCCGCATACGCCCCAGCGGTGTATTCATCCCGATGCCGGGCAAAAGCCGCGCTTAAACAACCCGCAATCGCGTCCGCATCCGTAACCTGCGCACTGCGGATTTGAACCGGGTCTTGTCGGACACCTCTTTTTGCCATCGGGCCAGAGTTCTCACTTCTTCCGTCACACATAAGAGATGCCTGTGCAGTGCGGCAAGATTCACTGCCGGCGAAGCTGTCGGTGCGGTCCGAGCGAGGCCCCGCGCCTCACAAGCCACTTATCCTCTGAAGAATCCCGCCATAAGATCTCTCAGGGAGAAACCTCAATGACGATCTTCGATCCAGCCAGAACCAGAGTCATCGACGCGGGCGGCCCCGGCGGCGGCATTCTGCGCCTGATCGGCCTCGGAATTATCGCATTCGTTTTGGTCATCTTGCTGCTCAGTTCGGTGACGCGCGTCGGGACTGGTCACGTGGGAGTGTTGACTCTGTTTGGCCGAGTCACGGGCGAGACACTCGGCGAAGGCATTCACCTCATCAACCCGCTCAAAACCAACAACGAGATGTCAATCCAGACACAAACAATCAAGGAATCTGCCAGCGTGCCTTCGAGCGAAGGCCTGATGATGGCGCTCGACACCTCGCTGATCTATCACCTGAATCCTGACCGGGCCGCCGAAGTGTTCCAGAAAATCGGCGCAGACTACGAGAATGTAGTGGTTGAGCCGACACTGCGCTCTGCCATCCGTGAATCCACCGCGTCGCACACGGCCAATGCGCTGTACACCGGCGAGCGTGAGATGGTGGCGAAGCAGATCTTCGATCAGGTGAACGAGCAACTCCTCAAACGCGGCCTGACTGTAGAGAACGTTCTGTTGCGGGACATTCAGTTGCCGGCCACGTTGAAGGCCGCCATCGAGGCCAAGCAGCAGGCCGAGCAGGAATCG
>DATMOO010000327.1:0-8927 GCA_035568275.1 Candidatus Sulfotelmatobacter sp. | reverse complement strand
CATTTCTATACACAAGTGGAACTCGATGACCAATCAGTCCAGGTGGCGGAACCCGGATCTGGGCATTGCGACGATCCAAGGGACCAAATCCTGGCTGAATTGGACCTGCAGAAGATGTTCGGAGCCCTGTCGGAAGACCAGCAGAAGACTCTCCGGCTGCACTTCATTGAAGGTTATACCCTGGATGAAATCGCGAAGATACTCGGACAGAGCAGAGGCAACATCCGGCACCACTCATTTCGTGGCTTGGAGCGGTTGCGAAAACAGATTTTTGGTGGCAAATTACCGGGCGCGAGAGCAGTATGAAACAAGGTTCGTCCAAGCCAGCAGGGGCGTTGTCTCAAGGCGGACCCCATGACGAATTCCTGGAACTTTGCGCCGCTTCGACCTCCGGCGAGCTAACCGACGACGAGCAGAAACGGCTACAGGAGCATCTTGCCGTCTGTGCGGCCTGCCGGGAGGCGCTTCGACAGTACGAAACGATCGTCAGCGATGTAATTCCCGCCATCGCGGCTGGCGAAGAACCCGAACGCGTACTGCCATCCGAGACTTGGTCCCAGGATCAACAAGAACAAGCTGAAAGGGAGATATTCGACCGCTTGGCGGGTGAAAAGAAGCATCCACCCGGAGAAACCGGAAAAAGGAACGGTTCATCGATCTTTCCCCATCGCATCCTCCCATTTTCAAGCGAGTCCACCTGGCGGAATGTCTGGATGCTCTACGCTGCCGGAATTCTTCTCTTTTGCGCCCTGAGTTTCTTCGCCTACCGCGTTGGCATGCAGCGAGCAATCGCCAAACTTCCCCAGTCGCAACCAACCAAGCAGGAGGCTATCCCCGCCCAGGAGTCCCTTGAGGAGCAGTTGAGCGATGCCCGCCATGACCGCGCCGTTGCCAACGCAGAGATCATTCAACGCGACAAGATGATCGCGGACCTTCGCCGCCAACTGGCCCGACAGTCCTCGGAAATAGACGAAATGAAGGCGGCGCAGAACCAACTTGAGAGCAATTTGCGCGCGGGCGATGCCAGCCGACAAGATCTCAGCCAGGAAAAGAACCAACTGACGGAAAAGCTGGAATCTGCGCAGAGCAACTCCCGCTCTCTGCAGGAAAAGCTGGACTCGCTGGCCCAGCAGTCCACCCAGGATGCTGCTCGTGCCAAGGCGTCGGAGGCCAAGGTCAGCGATCTCACCCGTGAGCTTCAAGAGCAGCAAGGAGCACTCCAGCAGCGAGACGAACTCCTGGCCCACGATCGCGATATCCGCGATGTGATTGGCGCCCGCGACCTGTACATTGCGGAAATCTATGACGTCGCCGGTACCGGCGAAACCAAAAAGCCGTACGGTCGCGTTTTCTATACCCGAGGCAAGTCGCTGATCTTCTATGCGTACGATCTCGACCAAGAGACAGAACTGAAACGGGCGCGCACGTTCCAGGCGTGGGGCCGGCGAGGTCCGGACCGTCAGCAGGCCATCAACCTAGGCGTTCTCTACGAGGATAATGCCACGAGAAAGCGCTGGATTCTAAAGTGCGACGACCCAAAAACACTGACGCAGATCGATGCGGTATTCGTGACGGTCGAGCCCAAGGGCGGCAGTCACAAACCGACCAGCAAGACTCTTTTGTTCGCCTCTCTGAAAATCGATCCCAACCATCCCTAGGGCCATACTGTCCGCTACGGTTTTCCCGTCTCCGGTTGGTTCAATTCGTGAATGGCTGAGGGTACTCAAACCAGGCGGGAGGATCGCCTTGGCCGTCTGGCATTTCGCCGAAAGAAATCCGTTCCATTACAGCGTGACCCAAATCCTCGAACGAAACGTTGGTTCGCCTCCGCCAATTCCGGATTCACCCGATGCATTCCGTTTTGCAACTCCTGGCAAGCTGCAGACCGTTCTTTCAGAAGCGGGCGTAGCTGCGACGTTCGAAGGCTTATTGCGCTTCCCAATAAGAACATCGCTGTCGGTCGAGGGCTTTTGGATATTATGATCCGAAATGTCAGAAAAGCTTCGCACAAAACTCGCCGGTCTTTCGAATCAGCAGATGACGGCGCTAAAATGTGAGGTCATCGAAGCACTCACTCCCTATAGTTCCGATCAGGGGATTAGTTTTCCCGCCGAAGTCATTATCGTGGCTGGGCGAAAGCAGTTTCCTGGTGGGCACTACGTAAAATAATCCTCGTTGGGTCCGGTCACTATCGGCTCCTGAGCCGCCTTCGAGGACTTTTGACGTCACATTTAGCAAATCGCATTTCGTTCGTCCGCAATTTCTTGGTCGACTCCGTCGTCACTTCCCCTTCTCACCGGGGACGGTGAGAATGTCGAATTCGATCGTCAACTCATCTTTAACTTTGACGGCTCCGCCGGCGATGCTCACCGGAGTGATACCGAAATCGCGTTGCTTTAACGCAAACCTGCCGGTATATCGTCCATTCTCAACCTGCGCGAGCACAGAGACAGGTTTTGTAACTCCATGCAACGACAGCAGTCCGTCAACCCTAATCCGGCCTTCATGCTCCTGTCCTACGTGCGTGGATTCAAACGTGATTTCTGGGAAACGAATGGAATCCAAGACTTCAGGTCCCAACATGCGCTCTTGGACCTGTTGTCGTTTATCCGAAGATAGCTGAGGATCGAGGACGCGCATCTGGCGGGAATCAACGGCTAACCTTAGCTGTCCAGCTGCAGTGTCCAAGCTTCCCTCCACAATACGTGCCTCCACTTCGTGATTGTCAGCGAAACCCGAGAAGATACCTGATTTGGACACATGGATCAGAAGTTTTGAATGGGCGGTATCTATCAAAGAAGGCTGTCCCGCAGCTTCTGTCGACCATGGAATGAAACCGAGGGGAAGGAGCAACTGCAGCACAAAGAATATCGCGGTCCTTTTCAGAATCATCAGAAACCTGTCCTCAACTTGGGCGTTGACGGAATAACCGACGACCCACTTCGAATAGTTATTCTGTCTTCGCACCTTTTGAATCCGGCTCCGGCGCAGTCAATTCAATGCGCCACACTGGGCTGTCCTGCGATAGCCGTCCTTCGAATTCGACAAATGTGGGCGCCTCGCGCTTTACAAGCCAAACATGAATGTCGGAAGGCTGCTTGCCTGCGAGCGGAGCAATCGCACCGGCCGGACCCTGAATTTTTGTTTTCACAACGTAGTGCTCTGCCTTCTGTGGCATCAAGCCAATCTTGATGGTCTTTTCTCGACCAGGGGAAACCTTCTATTTTACAACTCGCGCCTTTGAGGATGCTGCTACAAATGAAACGGTGGTCTCGGCCGAGCGATCCACATACTTTAAGAGTACAAACAGCAATCCGTTCGAGACATCATCGGGCAGGTCGAGGTGATTGGTCGTCATCTTTTCTTTGCTCTTCTCGTTCGTTCGGACTCTGATCTTGCCCGTCTCTGCGTCAATCCAGCTCTCGCTTTGCTGACGAGTTTTGTTTCTTGCGTGCCTCTTTGTCAGGATGCGAAGTCTTATGGATGCTCTCCGCTGGAAGCTCTTCCCGCTCATTGCGATCTGGATTGTGATCATTCACGCCAGTGGCTGTCGGAGTTTTTGGAGAAAGAGGTTCGCGATAAGAGCCAAGAACATTACTTGACGCGGGCTGCAACGGCAAGCGTCGTCGCAACTCACTCGCGATGGCAGTGGCGATGGCATGGGCGGCGCGCGCGTTGGGATGTCGGTCCCAAGGGAGACGCCACGACGAATCAATTTCCACCAAGACATAAGGTATGCTCGCGTTGTCGAGAATCCGGCGACGCAACGCTCTTTCGGGCTCCTCTTCGTGGCCGAACTGTAAGACAACAAGGAGCGGTATCGCCCCACGCATGCGTGTCAGATCATTTGTGGCGCAAAGCTCCTGTCGAGTCACCGTCACACCGCGTTCAACCGTAGTGTCGGCGCGGTAAGGCACGATCAACTTCGCGAGCGAGGATAGGCGTGGGCGCTGTTCCGCCGGTAACCAGACAAGATCCGGACCAAGGTGCGGCCGATCCTGATCTAGATTCCGCCCGAAGAGTGCTGTCATGAACAGCGACACTACGGCCACCGGTTGGCGAAAATGAGGCAGTTCCGCCTGCAACCTCAGATACGCCTGATCGTTGCCATAGCCGTGGACTGCTAGATTGGCCGTCTGCATTCCCATCATCGTGCCAACCTGGGCCGGGATGCTCTCTTCCCACGTCAGTCCCTCGCCGAACATCACGGATTCGCCGGTGAACAATATGGTGGGGCGCTCGCGATCTACAGGTTCATCGATACGGCGGACTCGATATCCTGCCGCATCGATAGCGTAGTCGATAACGCGCCCGCCCACGATCTTATGCCCGGTACGCCCCGGCACCCACGTCCAGCCAAGTCGGGGATCGAGTTGACGGCGCGGTTCATCATTGGGGGATAGCCACTCGTACGGACGAAGGTGTACATGCCGCAGCATCAGGTTGCTGGCCCCGAGTGCCAGGATCGTGGCGATAACGACTTGCAACGCGCGAGTTGGTGCTCGGAAGGCGAATCGTCCAGCGCGGGACCGTCCCACGGTAAGGAGCCATGCACCCAGCACCGCCATAACCAATCGACCGGAAGTTTCCAGTACCACGTACCAATGCCGAGGTAGAAAAAAGGACGGCACGAAATGCCTATCCAGAAAGCGCTGATTAGCGATGATCGCGCAGACGAGGAATGTCCCACCAAAGGATGCGACAACGATCTCGGCAACCGCATGCGCCGCGAAATGTTTGAAGACTTGGGTCTCGCGAACCGGAGACATGTCTCTCAAGGCTCACCTCTATGAGTTGATGCGCCTACGACCAAACTGAAAGTGGTTTCAAGGCAAAAATAATTGTCAAAATCTGCAGGGGTTAGGCAAAGCTTTATGTGGACTGGCTTTGAGCATACCGAGGGAAGTGGGCGTGCGATCTAACTATCCGAAATTAATTGCAAATTATTGACAAAACTTTGACCTTTTCAGACTCCAAATGGCACATCTTATTAGCCTCATGATGGATGCGTCTCGGCCCCACGAGCGGCCCACAGCGTTTGATCGAATGTTGACGCCTGTACATCGCTGGATCTGGAGCGATACCGATCGGCGTGTACAGAAACTCCTTCGCTTCGGCGAAACCGAAACCGATGGAGGCCGCGATATCTTGCGTGCAGCCGAGGTTACTTCAGACCCTCTCTTACGACGCCTCTATCTCGAACACGCGATTGACGAGTTTCGTCATGGCATTCTGTTTCGTCATCGCGCAGCGGAGCTTTTGAGGGCCTCTCGATCCCGTACCAATATCGGGTTCCAAGGTGATTGGCTTGCGCCTGGAGGGCACGGCCTTGACGATCTGCAGGTAGACGGCGAATCGGATCAAACCATGCTCGCTTTTCTGCACTTATCAGAGAAGGCAGCAGCGAGTCGCTTCTCAGTCTATCGTGACGTAATGCAGCACGACCCACCGACGCGTGCAATTTTTGAAGAGATTCTGCACGATGAAACATTTCACATGAACTACACACTCACGCAACTCGCCCGAGTTGAACCCGAGCGGCACAAGCGTCACTTGTGGCGTGCACGCCTCAGTCGACTATGGAAGGCCTACTTGCGCCTTGCGACAGGCCTTGCAGCAATCCTGGGTTCAATCCTGCTGACCATCCAGTACTTCGTCCTATTACCGCCATTCGCCTGGATGGCGAAGCGCGCGGCGCATCGGGAACATTTTGGGTGGACGATGGTCTCTCCCGGACGCAGCGACTCACTCAATAGGCAATATTGACATGAATATTCTTGGCATTTCGGCGCATTACCATGATTCTGCGGCAGCCCTCGTTGTTGACGGCGTGCCCGTCTGCGCTGTCCAGGAGGAACGCCTATCGCGCCACAAAGGCGATGCTGCCTTTCCGCTCTTGGCGATCGAATGGTGTCTTCAGAATGGCGGGATCGAATCCGACGACCTAGACGCCGTAGTCTTCTACGAGCGGCCGATGCTGAAGTTCGATCGCGTACTCACCTGCGCGTTGCGTGCGTTCCCTCAGTCCTGGCGGGCATTTCCCAAAGCAATGAAGAATTTGCTCGGCGAGAAGGTGTGGATGCGTGGGATTATCTCATCGCACTTAGGCGTACCCGGACGCAAGGTCCTGTTTACCGAGCACCATCAGTCTCACGCTGCGGCCGCGTTCCTCACTGCGCCAACGCGCCGCGCCGCAATCATGACAGCTGACGGGGTGGGTGAGTGGGCAACGCTCTCAGTCGGCGACGGCGAGCGAGGCTCGAGCGATTCGACAAAAATCAGGCGCTTTCGTGAAATCAGGTTTCCGCATTCGCTGGGGATGCTGTATTCGACATTCACCGCATATCTGGGTTTCAAGGTGAATGAGGACGAATACAAGGTCATGGGCCTCGCTGCCTACGGCCAGCCAACCATGGTCGAGCAAGTCCGTAAGCTCATACGCCGCACACCCGATGGCGCATTCGCGCTTGATCTGAGTTACTTCGAATTTCACACCACCGCCGAACGGTCCTATTCGCCGCGCCTCGTCGAACTTTTTGGGCCGCCACGAAATCCGTACGAGCCGATTGACTTGGACACAGCGGAGGGTCAGCGGTTCGCCGATTGCGCTGCTAGCGTGCAGCGAGTGCTAGAGGACACACTCGTGGAACTTGCCCGGGCACTCCATCAGGAAACCGGCTTGACCGATTTGTGCTTGGGAGGGGGCGTAGCCCTAAACGGCGTCGCTAACGCACGCCTTCTCGCAGAATCAGGCTTTGAGCGCATATTCGTGCCTCCGGCGCCGGGTGATGCTGGATGCGCCATTGGTGCGGCCCTCTACTGCGACCGCATTCACTTTGGAAATCCGGATCGCGATCTCCCCGATCATCCTTTTTGGGGACCTTCGGTGGATGGATCTGAATTAGCCCGACTCGCGCGAGAAGACGGCCATTCCGCCGTGGAGTCCCAGGACGGCCCACTCATCAATCAAATTGCCGACGATTTAGCGGGGGGCCGCATCGTGGGATGGATGGAAGGCACTCTTGAGTTCGGGCCGCGCGCGCTTGGCCACCGTAGCATCCTCACAGCGCCTCATACGACCGAAATGCGCGATCGGCTCAACCGCGAGATCAAATACCGTGAGCCATTTCGTCCTTTTGCACCGGTCGTCCCGATCGAAGCCGCAGGACGCTATTTCGACATTCCGCCAGGCGGCACGCGCTTGGCGCGCTTTATGTCCGGTGTGTTTCCGGTTCGACCTGAGTGGAGGTCGCAGCTCCAGGCAGTCACCCATGTCGATGGGACGGCACGAGTACAGGTGCTGGATCCTGCGATGGCACCACGCTTGCACGCATTGCTGGAAGCATACGGGCGGCGCACCGGGATACCCGTGCTGCTCAACACATCCTTCAACTTTGCGGGAGAGCCGATTGTCAATCGCGCGGTCGAGGGATATTCGACATTCCTGCGCTCGAAGATCGATGTTCTGGTCGCCGGCGCGACTCGAGTCACGAAGCGTACCTCGGCAATGGGAAGCAGAGATGCAGAGAGAATAAAGGAGGAGGTTGCGTGATTAAGACGCGTGGCAAGACCCGACGCGGACTAATCGTGTTTGGGAGCACCTTCGGATCGATGGCACAGTTGGCGCGGGGACTATGGCAAAGCGATTCTGATAAGCGCTGGCTCACGCCGCTGGCCGTCTTTCTGTGTGTAACCGGGCTCTTGCTCATCATCGGTACAGCGGTTGAAGCATTGGCTCCGTTCATCTACTCAATCTGGTAATCCGTGGATGCCTTCGCAGAGCTATTAGCCTGTCTAAAGTGTGCAGGTCCGCTAAGAAGCGATTTGTCCTGTCGCGACTGCGGTATGCGCTACGAAGCACCCGATGGAATTCCTAACTTACGACTGCCGGGCGACAGGCGAACGGAAAGTGTGCGCGACTTTTATGAACAGGTACCTTTTCCTGACTATCCGCCACGTGCCAGCTTGAGCTGGTTGCGAGGGCGCGCCGAACGCAGCGAGTTCGCCGGATTAATTGACCGAGCGATTCCTGGCGATGCCCGCATCGTAGAGATTGGGTGTGGCACCGGTCAGATGAGCTTGTATTTGGCAAGTGCCCATCGGATTGTGATTGGGGCCGATCTCACCCGCGCCTCGCTTAAGCTGGGTGCTGACGCGGCGCGACGTTTCGACCTCGGTCAGGTACAGTTCATCGAAACCGACTTGCATCATCCCGGCCTGCGAGCGGGTGCTTTCGATGTGGTCTACTCATCGGGGGTCTTACACCACACTCCAGATCCAAGTGCAGCATTCGCGAGCATCGTGCGACTGGCACGCCCCGGTGGCATGATCGTTGTCGGAGTCTACAACGCATTCGCACGCATGCCTCTCCGCGCCCGGCGCTTCGTCGCGCGACTGTCTGCATACCGATTCATCCCGTGCGATCCGGTCCTATCCGATCGGGAGAGTGAGCCGGCACGTTGCGCGGCATGGCTGCGAGACCAATATCAGCATCCCGAAGAGCATCGTCATACCTTGGCTGAGGTCCAGAACTGGTTTGCCGCAAATGACGTGGAATACGTGCGTGCTTACCCGAGTGCAGTGCTGGGTGAGGAATCGGAGGAGTTGTTCGCAAGCGCTGCAGATAACTGGCGCATTGAGGGATGGCTGGCGCAGATCGGATGGATTGGAGCTCTTGGGCACGAGGGAGGCCTTTTCGTTACCGTCGGTCGCCGCGCTTAGACCTTGAGGATTTGCAGCGTTGTTCGCGGTATTTTCGCGAGCGGATAAATTCTGCGCGCCCTCTGGCTGAGCATTCAGAACTCCTCGCACCCGGCTGGAGGTCGCCTTGCTGAACAAACTGGTGTTTGAGAACCTGCGCCACCGACCAGTCCGGACTGCTTGAGCGTTCTCCCCATTGCATCTATACACCAGAGCAGCAGAAGAAC
>DATMOO010000326.1:0-32890 GCA_035568275.1 Candidatus Sulfotelmatobacter sp. | reverse complement strand
CGTCACCATGAGCAGGCGGCCTACCATTACAAAGAGGCGGCGAAATACGACGAGGCCGAGGAGCACGAAAAGGCTGCGCACCACGCATATCTTGCCCACGGTCACAATCAACATGCAATTCATCATGACGCCGAGGCCGCGAAACTACACGCCGAGCAGTGCGGTAAGCTGGCAAAGCCTGCATCAGAGCAAGGAGCCAAGAAGAGCGCCGCCTGAGAGACGCTCATTCTGGTGTCCACGCCCAACGGGTTGGGATTGCCCTATATCAACCTGTCGGCCGTCAGCAATTCCGTGATGACGCTGGGTGCCTTTTCGCAAAGGAACTCTTGGCGACGCGCGCGCGTTACTAGGGCCGTATCTCCGAGGTCGAGGTTTACTACAAATACAGAACGCATTAACGCTGGCTCGCAAACCCAAAGGAGGGTGCCATGTCACAAACCCTAGTTAAAAAAGCGGCTGAACACATTGCCGAATCAGCTCACCAGACATCTCGTGCCCCCAGCGCGGTTGCCGATGCAATAGAGGACGGCCTGGGTATAGTGAGGCGTGCCGCAAAGCGTGGCAGCGATGCTGCTGAAGAATTCTTGGATGACACGACTCAGCGCATCCAGCGACACCCGGTACTGACTGTTGCGACGACGTTTGCGGCAGGTTTCACCGCAGGGGCACTCATCGGCTGGAGGATGAAACGAAGGTAGATTGGATGTCAGTCGCTCCACGAGGTCTATCTAAAGGTCGCTTATGCTGATCCGTCGCGGGACAATTCTAATAGCCGTGGGAATCGCCGTCATATGTTTTCTCACACTCATTTTCGTCGTACCCGCTCTCATTAACCTGGATCGCTACCGACCCAAGGTGATTTCCTATCTCCAAGACAAAACTGGAAAGCAAGTTGAAATCGGGCGGCTGGCACTCACATTTTTTCCTGTAACGATTCATGTTGATCATATCGGCATTAAGAATCCTCCGATATTTCCGGCTGGCTATGTTGTTCAGGTGACGAAGATCGATGCCGAACTTAGCCTCGGAGCGCTCCTGCATCGGCACGTGGTCATCAAGTCCCTTGTAATGGAGGACGCGGTCTTGAATCTGACTTCGGATCCCGATGGCCCGTGGAACTTCGAGAACCCTCAATCAAAACTTTCCGCGAATACCTTTCTGCTCGGCCCCATCTCGAGCGTTAAAGTTAGGCGGGCAACGGTGATTGCGTCGAATCTCTTGCCCTCGGATGCGGCGGGTCCAATTTTCTTCGAAGCTCACGACATCTCCTGCGATCTGGAGCAGGTGAACCTGGCCGGGATTATCGATCCTTCTTCTTCCTCGATGGACGGCCAAGGCAGCCTGAAGGCAGATCTTCTGCGCTTCGGCGCCATCGAGGCAAGAAATCTGGACTCCAAACTGCGGTTGGAGTCGAGGCATGTCTTCCTTACGGACGTCAAAGCGGAAATTTATGGCGGGAGTGCCGTGGGTGGCCTCTCCTTCGACTTGTCGGCGAAGAACACAACCTTCAAGACCAATGGACGATTGAGCGGAATCAATCTGGCTCAACTCCTGGCGGCCTTCCCAAACGGCGGTGGAAAGATGACCGGAAAAATGGAAGGAGACATGAGGTTAGAGGGAGAAATCGCACACTCGCTACGTCCGCTGGCGGGAATCCGCGGAACCGGCCATCTGACGGTGCGTAACGGGCAGGTGCCTAGTCTCAAGCTCAACGCGAATTTGATGAAGTTGGCGCACTTCAACGATCTTGGCCCAGCCAAGAACGATCCTTCCTCATTCAACTTGATAACAACGGATCTGGAGCTGCGCGATCAGCGGATTTCGAGCAGGGCGATAGACATTGACGGCTACGGGGTCGATGTGGACGGGTCGGGCACCATGAGCATCTCAGGCTCGGACGCGTTGAACTATCGCGGGCTGGCCGAGATTACGACCAAGGAGAGCTTCTTCACCAACACCATCGCCCGGATGTCCGGAGCCACACTAAAAGACGGTAAATTGCAGTTTCCATTTCGGATCGGTGGAACGATCGATAGCCCAGTATTCTCCAAGGGCAAGGGCGATAAGGACGTAGACGCCGTGCAAAATCATCGGTGAGCGACGCGGAACCATCTTGTTAGCCGCTTGGCTCGGCACCCTACGCGCTCTTCCAAAGGCAACTGAGTCTCTGAACGGCAGACACCCGGTTCCGGAAAATTGGATCCGTCTGCATGTGGTAGACGGCCATCGGATTGCCGCGCAGGACATTGGTCGGCTGCCCAATCATCATTCAATCCCATCAACAAGGAGTGTTCGCCATCTGATCCGGCAGGAGTTCCAGGCCCTTTCTGAATTTTCGCGATATGAGAACAGGCAGCCAACTCAAAAATCGTCCGCGAGCTGAGGAGATTGAGGCGGATTGGCGTTTGGCTGGTCCTTCGCTGTCTTCGATTCTTGTCGTCCTGAGCGCAATGTTTGGCCTTCGGAAAACGCATCAATACGCGGAAATACGTTTCGGCGCCAAAAGCTGCGCAAACGTGCGAATAACGGTACGGGATCGGTGGCCTTTTTGGATCTCTGGAGCTCAAACCAGCGGAGGTAGTTGCGGACGACGCTGCTCATCGTCATCTGCATCGCCGCCGAGAAGTTGCGCTCTGCCATTTGCTGTTGTTGTTCAGGAGACTGCAATATCTGAACGAGTTTGTCCGCGAGATCCACGGCATCCCCGACTTTGTAGAAATTGATCGCCATATCCTCGTCCGCCGCCATATCGCGAAAATCGGCGATATCAGCACACACGATCGGAACTCCGTACTCACAAGCCTGATGGGCCGGACCACTGGACCCGGTTGCGGAATCGTACGGCATAACCACGACCGTGGATGTCTGGAAAAGGTCAGGAATTGCGTCTTCTGGAACGTATCCGCGGAACTCGACACCCGAGCCCGGGCTAAGTGACTCGCGCATCGACTCCCAATACCTCGGTTTCGTGTGATGATTGGCGCCCGCGATGATCAGTTTGGCATTCGGCACTTTCCTCAAAACAGCGGGAAAAGCGTCCATCAGAGTCTCCAGCCGTTTGTACGTTCCCCAGTGTCCAATGGCCAGAATTCGCTGTTCCGGATTGTTCCGCTTGGTGAAGTCCGGAGGGTTAGGAGAAGGTGCGAACGTCCCGTGCGTACTTAACAGGACGTTTTGAGCGGAGTACTTCTCAACCAGAGTACGCCGATACCCTGAGAGTAATACGGACACCGAATTTGCCTTTAGCAAGGTTCTGGTGGCCATCTCCGAGGCTAAACGAAACATTCTTACCTGGCGCACCCCAGCGGTGGCAAGATCCACATGTTCAATGATGTGGTGGAGCGTGATATGAGTGTAGTAGCCGAGAGCTCGACAAAGAGCCGGTGCAGACAACCCTGCAAAGGCTGCAAATGGGTGTTCTGGCGTGCCAAAACTCGAGAATACGAGGTTGAACCACACCACATCCGGCTTCAATTTACGGATGGTGTTTAACAACCGCACTGGAGTTGCAACGCTGTTAAATTTCCAGCAGCGGATTACGTTGAAGCCTGGAGGTTCCGGCCGTTGTGGACCGTTTAACGACTCTCCGTTTTCGTCCGTAGCGAATTCATAGTCGGTCAGTTCGTCTGCGAGAATGGTCAGACTGATGTCTGGATTGCGCTGTATTTCTCCCGCGAGGTAGAACGCATACTCATTCAGCTGGCGCGCGCTGGGTGGAAAGGTCGCAACTAGACAAATCTTCATCTAATTCCAATTTAAAACAAGCTGATGCTTAAGTAAGGTCTAAATTGCTCATTCGCCCCACCTGCGAAATTAGAAAAAGTCTCCTGTTGCATACCGGCCGAAAACCGAATCGGGTATTGAAGGTCAACTTCCCTGCCATCGTCCTTAAACGCGCGGTGGACTGGCATTGCATAGGAGATGGCGAAGCCGCTCTGGACGGCGTCGTAAACGTGCGCACCCATATTCCGGGAATAGGCGACTGACGCCTGCACGCTCCAGTTGCGCGTTGCGGCAAACTGAACGCTTCCAGCCGGGCGCAGGGCCTGAGCAATCGCGTAGTTGTATCCCGAGATACGCCAAGCCCGGAGGTGTTCTGCGACGACGGTGAAGTTGAGCCGACGGGAAATCTGTTGCTGGACGCCGAGATAAGCAGAGGTGTAGTAATTCTCGCTGATGACGGGAGTGAACTGCTGGTCCGAAGCTCCCCATCCGGTCACCAAGGCAGTTTTTCCCCACGGTCGCCCGACGCGGAAATTGAGCGCGCCGGCCAGTTCCCGAGAATGTTGCCGGCTCTCCGTAAATGGTCCAGTCTCACGAATAGCAAAGCCGCTCACTGAAACCATGTTGAAGAATGAGGTGGTAGACATGTAGATGAACTGCCGAAAAAGGTTCTGATTCATTTGCACTGGAGACAAGGAATCGCGGCGGATCGTTTCCTGAACACCGGTGCTGAAGGTCAATACATTGGTGCCTACATGCAGGGTAGGACTCAGCCCAAAGTTAAACGAGTAATCGGTCGTATTGCGATTGACGATCGATTCTTCACTAGGCAACGATATTTGTCCGCGGGCGTTCCGTACCTGAAAGAATCCACTCGCGTTGGGCAAGTCGCCGAGGTGGAGATGATACGCGCCGGTCCATTGCGTCTGGACGGAGGAACGTGGCGGAGGAAGTAGTCCCGCGCTGCCTGTCGACGGATTTGGGACGTCCAGCTTCGCGTCTAGAACGTAGATCGTCGTATCTTCGAAGATAGGAGTCACGGAAAAATCTGAGAGGAAGCTTGCTCGATGGTTGATCCTTAGTCCTTCGTTCGCTCCGGCCTGGAGCAGTTCCTGCTCCGCCGTTTGGTGTTCACCTGCGGCGTCGGCAGCCTGGGCAAAAGCAGTGAGCGCCTGAGCGTTTTGGTGTTCCTGACGAAGCACGTTGGCTTTGGCTAACAGATACTGATAACCAGGTTCGCTATCGGATGAACTGCTGAACAAGGAGAGCTGGTCCTTCGCCCTGGCCGTGTCCCCTAGCGCCAGATAGCTGTCGGCCATACCGATGCGCACGGATGTCTCGGGTGCACCTGCTGCCAGAGCACGTTTCAGGTACGCCTGCGCCAGTTCGTAATCATGCATGCCGAGGAATACGTCTGCGGCCTCCATCAGTTGCTCGCCGGTAGCTGGTAGCGTCTCGTCTGTTTGACCCTCCATTAGGGCCAATGCAATCTGCCGATGCGCGTCGTCTCTTTGACCTTCGCCCGCCATCAGTCGCGCAATCGCCAGCCTTACACTGATGCGATCGCAGTCTGGTATTGCGAGCGCTCTTGCAAACCGTTCCATGGCGGCCTTCTGGTCTCGCAGCAGACTCAAAGCCTGCCCCGTTGAGACGAGCACTTGGCTTTCTACCGGCTTCTTATGGGAAGTCATGAGCTGCGTTGGTTGTGGGGGGTGCTCTGCCCGTTGCACATAAAGCAGCGTTTGCTCTCGATCCTGTTGTTGGGCATAGACGCGTGCAAGCTGCGCGTAGATGACATCGTTGTCGGGAGAAAGCTTCTGCGCAACCAGCAGCTCCTCGATCGCTTCCGGGTACAGCCGCTGCCCATACAACGTGTCACCCAATGCGAGGTGAAGGTCCCCGTCATTTGGCGCATACTTCAACGCGGCGCGATACTCGCCGGCGGATTTCACCAACATTCCGTTTTGCCCATAGGCGGTTGCCCGAATCAGGTGTATGGGCATTGAGTCGCCCATTTCTTCCTGCGCGAGTTGCACTTGTTGCAGGGCTGAGCGAGGGCGGTGCAGATCAAGGCTGGCATAAGCGAGTCCCAGATGCGCTTCGCCATTCTTCGGTTCTCGTTTGAGGGCGGATTCGAAATCGGAAGCAGCGGCTTCCGGTTGCCGGAGGTCGTGCCACACATATCCACGATTCACGTATGCCGTAACAATCTCGGGATCTCGTTCCAGAGCACGGCTAAAGTCCTTTTGCGCCTGATCGAGCTGCCCAGCATGCTTGTGCGCATAACCAGCGAGCAGCGGAATGTTGGGCTCCTTGGAAAGCACGGTGTCGTACTGCGAAGTCAATTGCAGAAGATCGTCGTATTGTTGGAGGTACAGCAGATCGTACGCAAGATAGACCACCACATCCCTGTCCATGGGGAGTTTCTTGATCGCTTCTCGGCCAACATCCGCAGATTGCTGATACTCGCCCATGAACCTCAGGTACCTCTCCTTTTCTCTCATGAGGTGAGGTTCCTGCTGCATTTCGTTCGTGGCGCGGCTCAACCACTCAGCAGCCTTCGGCAAGTTGTGCGTTTCGATGGCTGCGTTCATCCCTCCGGACACGACCAGACTATTCTTTGGGGCCAATTCATAACCCTTGACGTAAGCAGCTTCTGCTCTCGAAAAGTCTCGCCGCGCCACGTACATGTCGCCCAACGCAAGATGGGGCACGTACAACGCAGGATAAGCTGCTGCCAGCCGCTGAAAATAGTTCTCGGCGTCCTGGTCGCGTCCGGCGTTGCGGGAGGCATAGCCGAGAGAGATAAGAGCGGACCGGTTCACTGGATCGATCACGAGGATTCTTTTATAAACGGCCAGTGCGTCGTCAGTACGGCCGAGTCTAGCCAGCAGATCTCCATCGAGTTGCAAACTGTTGGGATCAAGGGCATTGATCGACAGCGCCTCGTTGATGTCGCTGCTAGCGCCATCAAGGTCGCCGGTGTTCATTTTGATTGAACTTCTCAGGCGCAGGAATTGCGGTCTGCTTGCGCCATGGTCGTCCAACCCGCTGATCTGCCCCTGCGCAATTTGAAGATGGCTGTGAGCGGCACCTGCATCTCCCACACTCTGATACAGTGCTGCCAGATTCATGTGCAGCTGAATGCCGTACAGAGGCCCCTCGACGGGGCTCTGGGGCAAATGGACTAAAGCAGCGTTATATTCGCGAACAGCGTCTTCGGGGCGTTCCTGAAGTCGGGCAATTTCCCCGAGGATGGCGTGCAACCGATAGTGTTCCGCATCGAGAGCTGTGGCCTGCTGGACAAAAGGTCCCGCACCTTCAACGGAACCAACCGCCACTTCGGCCTGCGCGGCGGAGAGCTGCAAACCTAGATCGTGCGGCGCGGCATTGGCGGCGTGCGCGTACAGTTTCGTGGCTTCATCTTGCTGGCCATTCAGCTGATACGTGTACGCGAGCTCGGCTTGCACGTCGGGTTTCGAGCTGCGGAGAGAATTAAGAGCTGAGATGGCTGCCGGATAGTCTCCAGTCTCGCGATAGTAACCCGCTAACGTTCGCTGAACATCTGGATTATCCGGGGCATGTCGTCTGGCCAACTCAAGGTAACGGTTTGCCCGACCGAGTTCGTTCTGACGTTTGTACGCCAGCGCCATCAGCAGCTCCGAGCGCGCGCCGGGCTGAATCTGCTCCGCTCGCCCCAGCACATCGAGTGCGTCAGCGTTCTCTCCAGATCGCAGCAGAAGCTCTCCCAGCAAAACCGCATCGTTGATTCGTTTTGGCTCCGCTGAAAGCACTTGGTTCAGAAGACGCTCGGCCTCGGCAGTCCGACCCATCGTGCTGTAGGTCTGAGCGAGCCCAGAGAGCCCGTCGAGCGCGGAGGGACGCAGGCGAAGACCTCGACTGTACGCATCCGCCGACAGTTGCAGTTTCCCGTTGAGCCGCGCGGCATATCCCAGAAGGAACCAGAGCTGGGCTTCGCTTGGCGTTGCCTGCGCAGCACGCTGCGCATAGTCCACCGCAATCGCGTAATTCCCGTCTTTCAGGGCCAATTCCACAGCTCCTGCAAGACGTGCGTTTTGAATATTCGATCCCCAGCCTAGTGACTTATTCGGAGATGACGTTTGACCGGTATTGGCTGTGGGCGTTTCAGGAGTGCCCTTCCCCACCTTATAAGTCTGCGCTCGGAGAGAGCAGACAAACGCGACGACGAGAACTGACACACGTACGGTCTTCAAACATCCCAACGCGGAACTCAAAGGGTTACCACCGGATCAGTTGATTGCAAGGCTCTTCGATTCGGGAAGAGCTCTCCGCGTTGGCTGGACCTGCCTGGACATTGTTTTCCATTCCCCCGAATAGCGCCGCCCGACGATACAACCCGGATTGACGGGCTCGAATCCAAGACCGACTAACCGAAAGGGAGCTGTGCAAAGAGCTGAGTCCGTCGCGACCACACCACAGCCGATTCCGTTGAGCCTGATCTTTCTGGCGGCCCTTGTTGTCCACTTGCCGTTACTGCTCATGAAGTTGCCGCTGAAGTCGTACGACGCGAATTTCCATATCTTCTTCGCATCACATTACCTGCACAATTGGTTCGATCCCTGGAACCCTAAGTGGTATGCGGGTTTTTCGCAAACCACCTATCCTCCCTTGCCACAGCAATGGCTGGCGTTGTTGTCCCGCCTCATCGGGTTGGACATGGCGTATATGGCGATTCAGTTTGGCGCCATTTTGCTTCTCGCATTGGGCGTCTATCGTTTTTCGTTGCTTTGGGTGGACCGGCGTTCGGCTGCCTTCGCCGCGCTAGCCAGTATCTTTCTCGGCGCAGAGTGCTTTCTGATCTATTCTGCGGGTCAGTTGTCTACCACATTTGCCGCGCCCCTTTATTTGAACGCGCTGCCTTACCTCTTCCAGTGGGTCCGGCACGGTAAATGGCGGTCTTTTCTCAAAGGCGGAGCACTCTTCGTAGCTGCTGCTGCTGCCCATCACGCTACGCTGCTCTTTGGGTCTTTCTTGTTCGCACTGCCCGTACTCGCGCTGATAATCTTTGATCGTCAAAATACCGGCCGCCAGGATGGCGAACGAATCTCAGTTCCCGCGTTTTTTCTTCGCACCGGTACCATCATCCTGTTTGTCGGCACCGCGGTGGCCGTGGTACTTCTGCCGTTCTGGATTGCGCTGCTTCACTATCCCGTTACCCAGACTCCGATCCCACACCCTAGTCGCACGAATTACCTGCTGAATCCGCAGTGGGGCCTGAACTACTTCGTGGTCCCATACGGAGCCTTGATTCTGGCCTTGCCGTTCATCTTGATGCGAGGCACTTCCATCGTTCGACTCCGTCCGTTGCTCATGGGTTTCTGGCTGGCATTCCTGGTGGGGCTCGGGGGAACCACACCCGTAGGCAGACTTGTGCTGGGCCGAGCGTTTGAGGTGTTGACCATGGAGCGATTCAGCTATTGGGCAACCTTGCTCGCTCTGCCTTTTGTTGGGCTATTGGCCGCGGAGCTTATCGACCGATTTCGCTTGCGCGCAGTCGTCGGTTTAACCACGGCGGCAGCTCTGAGCTGTGCTGTAGCGGTCGCGTGGGCAACTTATCGACCGGCGGATGCCGCCGATTTCAAAATAGACTCGGTAGCCTCTTGGCTTAATCGTGACGGTCACGATCGCTACCGGTATGTCACGCTGGGATTTGGCAACAAGATTTCCCGACTCGCCGTTCTGACAGACGCCAGCAGCGTAGACGGCGAATGGAATTCCGGCCGCATGCTTCCGGAATTGACGCAGCATGGCGCGGGCGCAATCACCAGTTCGAAATACTTTGGTAAGCCGGGGCTTGATGCACTGAGCGCGATACTTCACCACGCCGACACCTATGGCTTGAAATGGGTGTTCGTGAGAGACCCCTACTACGAGCCTCTTCTGGTCTTCGGCGGCTGGCGTAAGGTGGATGACCTTGAAGACAAGACAATCACGGTGTGGAGCAAAGAGGACGTGTCGCCGGCGCTCCCAGTCAACGCGCCACAGATTCCTCCACGCTGGCAAGGGCTTATGTGGGGCACCCTTCCCATCGGCAGCAGCATCCTGGCGATGGTGCTGGTGCTGATTCCAGATGGACGAAGGCACAGACGGCGGGTCGTAGAACCTTCCGCCGTTGACGAAAATCTCGTCCTAGAGAGGCTAGCCTCATGAGCACTGGACGCCTCCCGGCTATCGTCATTGCCGCCGCGACAGTGGCACTCATTGTTGTGGGAACTCTCTGGCCCATTCCATCCGCAATCGCCGTGGCTGGCTCCGGTGCTAATCTGCTGCGTCCTTCTTCATCGCCGCAAGCTGCAGTCGAGATTCTGGCAGACGAAATTGGCCGGCAGGCTTGGGAAAAAGCGTATTCGAGTCTCGCGAACAAGAGCGAATTCACGGAACCGGAGTTCGTGCGCGACCTGACCGGAACTTACCTCAGCCTTCGCACTTATGCGACTCTTGACAGCTTTGACCTGCGGCCGCTTCATGCCTCTGCCGATGAAGCGCAAGTTCAGCTCAAGTTGCGCTGGTCGAGCGTGGTAGGAACGTTCCTGGACACTCGCGACCTGCGAGTGGTTAGAACCGGGGACCGTTGGGGCGTTTTGTGGCCCATCGTTAAAGAACCGCGGGTACCGCCGCAAGTGATCCCCCTGAACTACTTGCGCTGGGACGTGATCTACCGTGGTCCGGAAGATGACTGGGGATCTCAAGACGTCGAGGCGCCGCACGTGCGGATCGTGGATATGCATCCCGTGGAACGCAGCGGTGGAGTCGTCGTCATGGGAGAACTCTTGAATGAAGATGTTGTGCCCGCCTTCGTGACGGTCAAAGCGACGCTACTCGCGAAAAACGGTTCTGCCATAGCGACGGAAGACAGCTTCGACAAGATTTCTCATGTTCTTTTGCCCAAGCAAGTCACACCGTTTTTCATCGCATTTCACGATGTAGAGCTGTCCGAAGTCGACAGCGTTCATATGGACCCGTCGGCAACCCTCATCGCAGCTTCGGCGGACCCAGTGATCGGGATCGAAGATCAGCATTTCAACACCCCGCCCGGAGCTTCACTAAGTGGGAAACTCGTCAATCAGAGTGGTCAGGTCGTCAATGTGGCGCACGTGCTTGGGACGTTCTATGACAAGAGCGGACAACTGGTCTGGGTCGCGGACCAATATGTCGACCGTGCACTATTGCCTCAAACCCCGGTTTCTTTTGCCATGTCTCTTCCGGCGGACATCGCGAGCAAAGTTACCTCTGAGCGTGCGATCGCCACCACATACAGTTCGGGCCGACTCCAATGAAATCCAAATGTACATTCTTGTTGGGCGGACTGATTCTCGCCGCTGTGCCGCTCGCTCTGGCGCAGACCGGCGGCCTTCGTTTGCCAAAAACCGTCGAAGCAGGCAGCGCATTCTCTATTCAAAGCAGTGGCAGCGGCACAGCATTCCTTTATATCGTGGGGCCTGGGCAGGTGTTGAGACGCGATGTGCAATTAGGTGAAACGACGTTCTTCGCGCCTGGGGATCTCCACAACGCGGGCCGCTATCTGGCCGTTCTTGTGGGAGGCTCCTCCACGGAAAACGGGGCGTTCGACGTTACAGCCGCGCATCAACCGATGGTATTGAGCTTTCTCGCCAAACCCAGTCGCCTTCCGGTTGACTTGCATGATGGCATCAGCGGTGTTGTGTACGCATTTGATGCCTTCCAGAACCTGGTCTTGGTTCCCACTCAGGTATCGTTTCAACTCACAAGCGTAACCGGCGCCGAGCAGATGCGGACGGCGCTGACGCGCAACGGAGTCGCCTGGACAAAGATGAATTCCGCAGCCCAGGAAGGCGTCGCCAAGTTTGTAGCACGAGTTGGGGATGCTACAAGCACGCGGGTGATCCAACAGGTTCCCGGAAATCCATGCCACTTACGGATGAGCGCTCGGCCGTCGGGCCAGAGGCTTGCCGTGGAAACGGAGCCCGTCCGCGACTGCAACGGCAACGCTCTGCCGGACGGAACGATTGTCACCTTCACGGAAACCTATAGCGAAGGGGAATCTACGGTAGACGTGCCTCTCAAACGCGGCGTCGCACGAACGGATATGCCAGCATACAGCGGAGCAAAAGTCTCCGTCGCGACAGGAGTTTTCATCGGAAATGAAATTCACTTGGGAAAAAAGTGATGACAAAGCCTCTCTTAATTATGTGCTCACTCTTCACCGCGATAGTTGCCCTGGGATCTGACCACCCGGCAGTCCGCGTCGCACCCACGGACTCCGTCGGGCCCCGACCTCTGGAAAGGCAAACCGAGACAGCCGTGACTCGTGATTATCTGCAAGCCTGGCGGAGTATGAGCGATGCATTAGACCAGAACCGGACCGATCTGCTCAATCAGGATTTCATCGGCACTGCCAAAGAGAAGCTGGCAGACACAATTCGAGAGCAAGCAAATCTGGGAATTCATACACGCTATCGAGACGGTGCGCACGATCTTCACCTGGTGTTCTACTCACCGGAGGGGCTGTCGATTCAATTGGTAGACACGGTCGAGTACTACATGGAAGTCCTGGACCGCGACAAGGTTCTGGCAGCGCAGCATGTGCGAGCGCGCTACGTTGCGGTCCTGACCCCCACCGAAATTCGGTGGAAAGTGCGCGTCTTCCAGGCGGAGCCCGAATGAGGTGCACATCTCGAACTCGAAACTCTTCAACAGGGCAAACCTGGTCACGCACTAAGGCCGAGCACCCTTGTTTCTTGGGAACCAATTCAAGGAGTGGTCAGATGATTTCTATCGTGGTACCAATTTTCAATGAAGAGGAAATCGTTGAGCTATTTCATGAGGCTCTCACCGACTCCATGAAGGAAGAGGCCTGGGAGGTCGTCTATGTAAACGACGGCTCCAGAGACTCGTCCCTGAGACTGCTGACAGAACTGCAGGCCAAAGATGCGCACGTGGTGGTGGTAGACCTGTCGCGTAACTGGGGGCACATGGGTGCGATCTCTGCGGGCCTGCAGACGGCCATTGGCGACGCGGTTGTCTTAATGGACGGCGATTTCCAGGACCCGCCAGAAGTGGTTCCGGAATTGGTCGCTGCATGGCGGAATGGCGCACAAGTCGTAACCGCTGTGAGAAGAAGCCGGAAAGAAAAGCGCAAAGTTCTAGCCAAGCTGTTTCCGCTCTTCTATCGCTTGCTGGGAGCACTGTCCGACTTCCCCATTCCGCTCAATGCTGGTATCTTCGGCCTTCTTGATCGACAGGCGGTCGACTCGATCAACTCACTGCGGGAAGGCAGCCGATACCTGCCTGGACTCCGCGCCTGGGTGGGCTACAAGACCGGCGTGGTTCTCTACGACCGGCAGGACCGTGCAGGTGGTGAAGGCAAACTCACGTTCCTAAGCCGGATCAAGTACGCGATGGACGCGATTACAAGCTTCAGCTACAAGCCTCTCCGCCTCAGCTTCGGGTTAGCGGGATTTGCCATCTCATTGGCTGTCATTCTGGCGATATGCACCGTTTTTTCGAAGAACGCCGTGAATCTATTGGGCTACGGTGTCGCGGCAGCCGTCTTTCTGATGGGGGGATTCCTGCTCCTCTCAGTGGGGGTGCTTGGCGAATACCTTGGACGGGTCTACGACGAGGTGCGCAGCCGGCCCCTCTCAATCATCAACAAGGTTTATGACACTTCGCGGGAGAACACCGGTCAAGTAGACTTGAGCCGCCGGTTAAGCTATCGGAAAAAACCATTTCGGGTGGCTTAGAACTCTACTGCCTGGGTCGCGGTTGCGAGCCGGACTCGCATCTGCCGAATCCGCGTTCAATTGCCGTACCCTCTTCGTAGTCGTTCCAGGTTTCGACCAACAAGAAGGGTAGCGGTCGATCCGCGGGGTAATACTGCCGCCACAACTTCATCGTATCCGCAAAGGTGGCGCCGCAGCGCTGAGAAATGTGTCGATTGAGGCCCCAAGAAGCCTTGCTGTCATCGAAGCCCGTCCATGCGGCTCCCACAGTAATCTTATCCGGATATTTCGACTGCATCTTGCGATAGAAGTCGCCAAGGTAATCCTCCCCCCAGTTGCTGCCATCTGCTGCCCAACCCTTCTTCCCGGGGTTTATCCATGCATAAAAACCGTCGAACGCAGCGGTGAACGGGCTTGCTTGATCTTCGTAGATCAGTAAGGGAGGATGGGTCCATTTGTCGGTTGCTGCCCGCACTCGACTCCAGTTGGTGTGCCCTCCCTTTGGGAAAATAAAGATCACAGGACGGTCGTTGTACGTCAGATAGGCCTGACGGCCAGACGCGTTCAGCGAAAGATAGGTTTCATTGAACTTGTTAAAAGCGGCAAAGGCATCGTCAGTCGCCTCGGCTTCTTCTTC
Organism: Candidatus Sulfotelmatobacter sp.; assembly: GCA_035568275.1. Taxonomy (GTDB): domain Bacteria; phylum Acidobacteriota; class Terriglobia; order Terriglobales; family Acidobacteriaceae; genus Sulfotelmatobacter. The sequence goes on along the minus strand of DATMOO010000326.1, from coordinate 18,787 downwards.
TTCGGATTCGTCGTACATCATCGACACATGAAAGTTCTTTTCGGCAGCGATGGTCTGGATCAGAGCATAGCTGCGATCGATAAAAGGCTCACGATCCCCATACCAGTCCACCACGAACCCAGAGATTCCCAGCGCCTTCGCTTGGTCAATCTGTTTGCGAATCACGGCCGGATCGTGCGAGGAATAGCCCACGGCGATGTGTCGAGGATGACCGAACCAGGGCTCATAGACTGCCAGAATTCGCGGTGAAGCCTCCGTAGTCGGCAGACTCAGTTCCTGGGCTAGGCTGGGATGGATACATCCCGGCAGGAGCGGGAGAAACACCCATCCGAGGGCTACCCAGTTGCGGTTCATCATAAGGGGGTCTTTCTTAGAGGCGGCACAAGCACCTTGGGTTGTAACGATGTTCGCGATTCAAGGTCTATCCTCCGGTGCGCAAGCAGCCAGATGGTTGGTTTTCGCATCAGAAGTGCTGCCGCTCGAGAATCCTATCCCTTAGCGTTTCGTACTCGTACGCGCCAAGCTTCTCAAGGGGGATCTGTTCCTGTTAAGGTCAAGCCAGTTAGTGAACCGGAGCCCGATGAAGGTAAATGGATCGATCTCGAAATCGAAGGCTCTCCAGGCCCGCGTGTTATCGGGAACCTTTGTATTGCTCTCGGCTTCGGGGCTTGCCACCGCGATCAACTTCGCCTACAACATTGCGGTTGCACGATTCCTTGGTCCTACTGCCTTTGGTCATGCTACGGCTGTTTACACTCTCCTCATTCTGATATCCGCCGTCACCCTTTCCTTCCAAATCGTTTCCGCAAAAGTTGTTGCGCAGCAGACCTCGCTGGAGGGGAAAAGCGCAGTCTATCGAGGATTCCACAGGAGCGCATGGGCATGCGGCATCATCGTCGCGCTTCTTTTGGTCCTGTTTCAGAAATCCATTGCTGACTACCTCAATTTGCCGAGCGCGAGTCTGGTGGTCCTGCTCGCCATTGGTGTAGCTTTTTACGTCCCGCTGGGAAGCCGGCGGGGCTACATCCAGGGCGCCTACGGGTTCCGTCTTCTCGCCACAAATCTTGTCCTGGAGGGACTGGTTCGACTCGGCGGATCTCTCCTGCTCATCATGCTAGGCTTTGACGTCCCAGGAGTCGTCGCGGCCAACGCCGCCGCCATAGCGGTGGCCTATCTTGCTGCCGCACCGAAACTCGCGCCCGCGGTCCCCCACGCACTACGCATCCCGGATGCGTTTCGCGAAGCTCTGCAGGCAATCGTCTTCTTTGCCGGCCAGGTGCTCATTAACAATTGTGACATCGTGCTGGTGAAGCACTTCTTTCCTTCGACAGAGGCAGGGCTGTACGCTGCCGTGGCATTGGTGGGTCGAGTGATTTTCGCCTTTTCTTCTGCGGTTGTGAATACCATGTTTCCACTTGTCGCCGGGACTCGCGATGAGGAGAGAAAAGGTCACAGGGTCCTCCTGACCTCAGTCCTGCTGGTGTTGGGAATTGGCTCCTCATTGGCCCTCGGCCTGCGTCTGGCGCCCGCTGGGATTTGGACAGCCTTCTTCGGCTCTCACTTCGCAATTGTCGGGAAATATGGCCTTCCCTATCTGCTGGCGTTGTACGCTGCCACGACTGTCGTCTACTCGCTTAGCGTCGTGGTCATCGCGTACGAGATGTCATACAAGATCGCCAACACTGGCTGGGTGCAATTGGCCGTCAGTGGCGCTGTCATCGCTGGCATTTACCGATTCCATTCGTCTCTGCAGCAAGTCATTTGGATACAACTTGTGCTAATGGCGGTTCTGCTCATTGTTGTCGCAGTACCATTCGTCCTTAATGCGTTGACCGGCGCAAAACACCTGCAAACCACAGCGCCCGCTCATACGCTCAGGGTAATTCGGCGTGTCTCCGAAGACGAGGTCATTGCGGAATTTCTAAAGACCGATTTCAGTAATTCCGCTTTCGAGGGGTACCGGGAAGGTCTTCGCGGACTGGTGCTAACACCGCACCTCGACGATGCTGGCGAAAATGCAAAGCGGCGTGCCCTATTGTTCATTCGACATTTTCGATTGTGGAAAGAGCTGCCTGAGGGAACGGAATGGTTCGAGGTCGAAGTTCGGGCTGCAGACCTGGCTCAGATTCGGGTCTTTCCACGGGCGCAATGGCGAAAGCTCGCGCGTGGAAACTTTAGCATTGCGTCAGTTGTCGAACGCCTGCGCACGTTTCGCAGCCATGATGTCGCTGAAGAAGCATTCCTATCGAAAATTGCCGCGCTGCGCGATGCGTTCCGCCAGAATGCCGACCCGGGCGCCGTGCTTCTCATCGGTACTAACGAGAGTGAACCATTTACTGTCCTGGATGGAAATCACCGACTGGTGGCGGCAATCCTGACATCGCCGGAGACCTTACTCAGGTTTCGGTTCTTGTGCGGACTATCTCCGAGAATGACGGACTGTTGCTGGTACCGTACGAATGTGGTGACTCTCTTGCGGTATGGAACAAATCTTTTAACCCATGTGGCTCACGATCCTGAGACCGAACTCGCACGGCTTTTGTAAAGCTACTTTTGATCGAAAACGCTTATTCTTCCTCTAGCGCAAATTCGTCTGCCCACTACTGACAAGACAGGATAGACCTCGTACTGTCGCCACTCTAGATTGTTAGTAGGCCTAATTCGCCGAGCCTCGTCATCTTTCGCGGTAAGAACAAGAAATGTTGGTATCGAATTATGACAAGTGGAAGACGTGTAGCAGTGCAACAACTGCCGGAACAGTTGAGCGGTAAACAAGGCCGTGGTTTCTTTCGTGAAGTAGAGTCTTGCTTGAACGTTGACCGGCCTCGTGTCGTGCTCGACGGTTCCAAAGTACAGCTACTCGACAGCGCTGGCGTCCGGGTGTTGTTAAGCTGCCTGGAAGCAGCCATGAAGCGGAATGGCGATGTCAAACTTGCAGTGATCCCTCCGGGAGCGGCGGCGGTTCTCGAACTGGCAAGGGTGGACCATATCTTCGAGGTCTATGAGAGCACCGCTGATGCCGTAAACAGCTTCTACCAATTCCCGACAAAGTCGTTCCAACAGACCCTTCGACATGACCATTCAACTCTTTCGTCTAGAGCACGGCGTAACCACTTCGAAGATCGTCATTTTGACTCGCGTGAACTGCCCGTAACTTCAAAACTAACGATGCGGACCTCCGGCCGGTGGCTAAGGCGACAAATCGCTGGCTGCCTTTTGCTGTTGCTCACCGCGCCAGTTGCGAATGCAGTCCCATCCCCGCAGCAGGAGGCGAACCTCAGTCAGGACAGAGGGGCATCTTCTGTACAGCCTCAGTCTCAACAGGCCAACACTGTTGCCAGGCAGGCTAACACTGAACCCTCCCCGTCTGAAGCGCTTCCCGACAGTCCAAGTGCAGTACGTTCGAAAGACCGAGGGTTCAGTGGGCAACAGCCCTCTCCGAAGCTGCAAGATAACCCCCAGGATCCCTTAGGCACAGCTGCGGCACCGTCTGTAAAGACAACCGGCATTGCGGCTTCCAGGCCAGCCGGAGCTGCTATTGCGCCGGCAAAGCAAAAGCGAGCGCGCTCCATCCTGATCAAAGTTAGCGTCATCGTGGGTGCCGCCGCCGCTGTCGGAACAGTTGTGGCATTGGCCAGTGCTAGTCCCAGCCGGCCGCACTAGCACGTCCGGTGAGCACTCGGAAAGAACTTGCAGCAGCATGATCCGAAACACCTCTGAATATCGGCGCCCCACATTAGTATGTTTTTCTGGCATTGACGGTGCCGGCAAGAGCACTCAAATCGAAGCTCTTTGTGCTCAACTGAGCGAAATCGGCGCCCGCGTTTTATTGCTTACTTTTTGGGAAGACGTTGCGAGGCTGACGCGGATCAGAGAAGTGACCGGTCACACCCTGTTCAAAGGAGACAAAGGCGTCGGTACTCCGACAAGGCCGGTGCACCGACAAGACAAGAACGTCCGGTCCTGGTATATGACGGCGGTGCGATTCGCTCTCTACTTCGTGGATGCCATCTCACTCCGCATCGCGGCAGCGAAGACGCTTAGTGCGGATGCAGACGTCGTTATCTTTGACCGATACCTCTACGACGAACTAGCGAACTTGTCATTGCAGCATCCAATCGCGCGTGCTTATGTTCGGCTGCTGCTGATGCTCGTTCCGCAGCCAAATATCTGCTTTCTGCTAGATGCGGATCCGGTTCAGGCTTACGCGCGAAAACCTGAGTACCCGCTGGATTTTCTCCACAGCAGTCGCGCGTCCTATTTGGCCCTGGCGGAACTGGTCGGCGGGATGACGATCATCGCTCCACAGCCTGTCGAGGAGGTCGAGCGGCTGGTACTGCGACAGGTACTGACAAATCTATCTGCTGCTGGTCTACCGCGGTTCCCGAGTTTCGCTCACAAAGCACCGAGAGCCTCCGAGTAAACCTCGGAGGCTCCTTGTGCGCCGCGTGCGTTCTTCAACGGTAGGTGAGGCTCAAGTTGTCCAGATAGGTGGTGTTTGCCGACTGCTTGTAGTCTCCGTCCATCTGGTAGTTCACCGTGATGCCATACCAGCTTGATGGCACCGTGAAAGGGGCATAGGTTTTGTTGATGTTGGTCGTCACACCGTTCAGCGTAATCGACTGATACACAAGATAATTGTTCGACTGCCGCTGAAGTTGAAGGGTAAGGTGGTTCCAGCCATTGATCAGATTACAGGGAGCGCTTGTTGGAACCCATTTCTGAGTCACATTGTTTAGGACATCCCACTCCCCTCCTCCCAGGTGATTGCACTGTGTTCCAAAGAACATCCCGATACCATTCATGTACATGGAGACGTCAAACTCCAGCACCTGAGTCACCGCGACATTCGTCACATAAAAATCTGTATCGTAGGTAAAGTTGTGGAGAGTCGGGATCAGCGTGTGATTAGTGTCTGGTAGTTTATGCGTTGAGAATTGGCCGATCACCGGGTCTACCCACAGAACAACTCCGTAAGGGGTAGTACCACTGGTGCTAAACTTGGTCGCGTTGCCACTCTTTGACGGAGATCGGATTCCTTGCAGCATCGACCACGTGAGCCCCGTGCAGGGCGAGCAGTCAGCATAAATTGGGGGAAGCTGACCCCAGCTCTCCCATCCCTGATCAGTCTGTAAATTAGAGAGCTTGCTTCCGCTGCCCCCTACCGTGACATTCACCGGGGAGTAAGCAGCTCCACCACACTGGTCCCACTCTTCCACCACGGTGTTGTGGTACCCCTGGCTCAAGGACAGTTGGGTGTTTAGATTCGCTCCCTGCACGACGTACGTCAGTTTGTTGTCTACGTAGATTCCAGTGGATGCCACACCCTTCGAACAAGTAGTCGTAGTCGCGGTTGCCACGTAATTCACCGGCGAAGTCACTTGGCTGTTGTTCGCGGGCGAGGCCACCCATACGCCAGTTTGGCTGGCTACCGTGATCGTGAGCGACTTGAAGGTTGCGCCCCCACAGTAGTCCCACTCTTCCACCACGGTGCCGTACGTACCCGGGGTAAGGGGCCAACTGGTATTCAGACTCGCTCCATTCACGACGTATTCGAGTACGTTGTTCACGTAAATCCCCATGGACGCTACGCCCTTCGAACAAGTGGTCGTGGTCGCGGTCGCCACATAATGCACCGGTGAGCCAACTGTAGCTCCATCACTTGGACTGCTGACCGTTACATTTGCGAGGGCAGATGTCACCAGTACGACGAAAATAAAGACAGTGCGGGAAAAAGCCTTCATTGCTGTCGGGACCTCCGGAGTCTGTTTTTGAACGCGTGCTTGTGGAATCACAAGTTTTGACTTGCCTAATGAATGGACTAGGCCCGACGCGAACGGGACGTTGCCCCTGGAGTCTCGGCGATCGACCGGATCGACCGGATCCGGTGTATCGATGTTGCCCAAACAGTAATACAGGTTTCTGGGGAGGGTCAACAAAATCGTCTTGACATTTCAATCGAAAGTACAGCGTCTTCCCACAATGAAACGCGTGTGATAAACACCTGATTCCTCAATACTTGGGGTTTCGGCCAATAATTCCCAGGAGAGGCCCCCGGTTGCCATCCCCTACAGGCTTGTCCGCAAGGACGCCGATTTGCCCCGGCAACACCGTGGCCTCTCATCGAGCGTGGAATATGGCACCCGGTACGTTCTGTGACCGCGGCCCTGGCACCGCTTCAATCGTTGATTGGAAATCTCCGGGCGCTGAGCAACCCTCGACAAAGATTGGGCAACTAAAACCTGCTTTTGCGGAGTGGTACGGGTAGAGGTGTGGTAGGTGTCCTTGACGTCTTGTCACGGCGAGTCCCGACACTCCCCTGCCGTCTTGCGCACTCGCATTTCTTTGGTGATTCGACAAATGGCTATACTTCGTCGTCGCTCTCTGTCCATCCCTGTTTGCTGTCTTTCCTTCTTGCTCGTGATCGCGAACACCGGATGCGGAGGCGGCTCTTCGAGCGTTCCGCCGGCCAAGACACTCAAGTCGATATCAGTAGCGCCGTCCACCGCAAATATTGCGGCGGGCGCTACGCAGCAGTTCACCGCCACGGGAACCTACAGCAATGGCTCGACGGCCAATTTGAGTTCGACGGCCAGTTGGACCGTCGCGACTCCAGCGGTAGCGTCTATAAACTCGAACGGCCTGACCACGGGAGTAGCTGCAGGCTCTTCGACGGTATCTGCCTCGCTCAGTGGCATCGGCGGGAATGCATCACTTAACGTGACGGCGAACGTGACGCTCGCGTCGATATCAGTGACGCCTTCCAGCGCAAGTATTACTGCGGGCTTCACGCAGCAGTTTACCGCCACAGGAACCTACAGCAATGGCTCGATCGCAAATGTGAGTTCGACGGCCAGTTGGACGGTCGCGACTCCAGCGGTGGCGTCTATAGATTCAAGCGGCCTGTCAACGGGAATAGCTGCGGGCTCTTCGATGGTGTCTGCCTCGCTGAGTGGCATCGGCGGGAAAGCGTCACTCACCGTGACGGCAAGCGTTGGCGGAGTAGCGAACGTCGTAACGTGGCATTTCGACGCTCATCGCACCGGGTTGAACCCGAACGAGGTATCGCTGTCGCCGGCCAACGTAACTCCGCAAAATTTTGGCAAGCTGTTTTCTTACCTGTTGGACGGGTACGAGTATGGGCAGCCGCTGCTGGTGTCGAACCTGACCATCAACGGCAGCATGCACAATGTGGTATTCGCCGCGACTGAGAAAGACAGTGTGTATGCCTTCGATGCCGACAATTACAACGGCGGCGCACCGTTGTGGCAGGTTTCGCTGCTCCGTGCGGGCGAAACCCCTATGACCGACGCCCCCATTCAGCCTTATCAGGGCATTACCTCAACGCCGGTAATCGATATGACATCGAATACGGTATATGTGGTCTCGACGCAAACGCTCACTTCGACGGGCGCATCAACTTTCCGCCTGAATGCACTCGATATCACCACCGGAAAGCAGAAGTTCGGTGGGCCCGTAACCGTTCAGGCTTCGGTGCCGGGGACGAATTCGACTTCGGTAAACGGCGTGGTCTATCTAGATACATCCTGTATACAACGCGCAGCCCTACTCCTGGCGAACGGCACGATCTACATTGGTTTCAGCAGTTGTCATAGCGGATGGATGCTAGCCTATGGTGCACAGTCGCTGGCCCAGACTGGCGTCTTCAATGCCGGTCCCGACGTGAACGGCGAGGGTGCGTATCCCGGCGCTGGCGGGATCTGGATGGGCGGCGGTGGCCCCGCCGCCGATGATAGCGGCAACGTATACATCACGACGGCGGACGGTCCATGGGATGGGCAGAAGGCCTGGGGCAATTCGGTGTTGAAGTTCTCGAACAACGGGCTCCTTCACCTGCTCGACTACTTCACGTCCGCTGATTATCACTATATGGATTGCGACGATGCGGATCTGGGATCGGGCGGCTTGTTGCTGATTCCAGGAAGCACCCAAGCGCTGGCGGGAGGAAAAACGGGGAAGCTGTATCTGGTGAACACGACGAATCTTGGCAAAGAGCAGGCGAACGACGCGGGGGCGACCCAAACCGTGCCCGGTGTCTTGTCCAATCAGGGCTTCGATCCGTATCCCTCAAGTTGTACCGACAGCCAGGGAACCTGGACCACTGACGTCAATTCTTATGAAATCTTCTCGACCGCGTCTTACTTCAATGGATCTGTCTATGTCGGAATAACTCCGACGACAGCAGGCATACCCGTCGGGATCGTACAGTTTCAGTATTCGGGGACATTGACGCCGGCACTGGCAAGTGTGCCCGCCATCCAGGTAGGCAGCAATGGCACGACAGCTTTCATTTCGGCCAATGGCACCGCGAGCGGAATCTTGTGGGTTATTGACCACGGGCAGCCGCTTCAAAACCAAAATCCAAACGGCGCTGCGCCCACGGCTGCAACACTGCGCGCCTACGACGCCAACAATTTGAACAGCGAGCTGTACAACAGTGGAACTAATGCCGGAGATGTGCCGGGATACGGAATCAAGTTCACTTCACCGATTGTTGCGAATGGGAAAGTGTATATTGGCACCGGGCATGATCTGGTGTCGGTGCCAAACCCGCAAGGTGAATTGGATGTGTACGGTTCGAAGTAGGTCTCTGGTTCCGCCAAAACGCCGGTCATCGTCGACGGAGTGGCGCTACAAACGGACGAGTTAAACGGCCGCTGGGTTTGTTTCTGCATTTGCTATACCAGACTTGCTCAGTGCGGAGGACGTCTGTCACTTCGCTCATTCAACGTCTCGATCTACTTTTCGGAAGGCGGGTTGATCGTGATCGCCCTGGCCACGTAGCGTGATCCGTCGAAGTCTGCGGTCAATGTTACATCCGCCCCTTCGTGGATTTCACGGTTCATCGGGAAACGAGCCGAATCGAAGAATACTTCATAACGTCTCTCGTCACGGGGATCGACCAGCGCCAACAACCCAGAGTGCAAGTCAAGGAATACGACATTTCCAACGAATACGAATGCAGTTCCTGGCGTCGCGAGGATCGCGATCTGGCTAACCACACCCTGACCGTCGTTGCCGGAGTGGAATTTGACTGAGACTAGAGTCCCCTTGGAGAGTTCGGAGGAGCCAACCTCCATGGAGGCGGAAGCAGCCTGACCTTGGCGAGCAAAAACGGTGCCCACAGGCACGCGCAGTCCGACCGGTTCACGAGAGAGAACATCACGCACAGTTAGTTCACGGCTGACGGGGTCGTAGTTGAGCACCTGACCTTGACACTCACCTTCCGGCAATGCCGACAACAGGTGGATGCTGCGTGCAAACACACTGGTTCCCTCCAGCACGGTCTCGACCGAGATATGGTCGCCGGCGTGAAGATCGCGCAGAGCGCCTTTTTGTCCGTCACGATAGACTTGTGTGCGTGCGTCAAAGAGAACCTTCAACGTCCGCCCGCCAAAGACATTCAAGATGAACTGGTCGCGAACGCGGTCCACTCCACGAATTGCGCCCCCGATGACGGTGCTCCTGCCGCTGGGCAGCGGGGGCAGACCCGGCGACCCACCTAAAGCGCTTTCCGGCGTGGACGCAGCCTGGGCACCCTGATATTGTGCTGACTTTTCGCGGGCGGACGACGCTGATTGGCCAAAGGCTAAGCTGCTAAGCATGGCTACGGCTAGAAAACGACCCATTTAGGACACCCTGCCTGCTATTTGGATTTTCACCGTCTCTTTGATGGTATGAAGGGCAAAGCAGTGGCCTCCGAGTACCTTCCGCAGCCAACAATCTTGCGGTGGGGTAGCTAGGCAACGCATTCCCACTCTGCGCATCCAACTCACGCTCATAAGGAACCAATCATGTTTGGCCAACGACTCGGCTTATTGGCAATCATTGCAGTCGCGGTGGGCTGGGCGCCTGGGAACGTCTGCGCCGGAGACCTCAAACTCACGTTTCCAAAACGAAGTGAACTCACGCTCGTGCAGCGTCTCAATCGCGACGGGGTTGAAGCTCTCCGGAAGCAGCAGTACGAAAAAGCCGAAGGGATTTTTTTCAAGGCGTATCTGTTCGATCCCGGTGATCCTTTTACGTTGAATAACTTGGGATATATATCTGAACTGCAGGGGCAACTGGAGCGTGCACAAAAGTTTTACAGTCTGGCGTCGCAACAGGCGAGTGATGCGATTATCGACCGCACCAATGCGAAGGGCCTGGAAGGAAAGCCGATGCGGGAAGCGTTCGGCAACCTGAGTGATGTCCCCATGCAGGTTAATCGCATGAATGTCGAAGCGATTCGGCTCTTGTCAGAGAGCCGGACTCCGGAGGCGGATCTCCTCCTGCAGCGAGCGTTGGCGATGGATCCGCGGAATACATTTACCTTGAACAATCTGGGTGTTGCGAAGGAGTCGCGAGGAGATTACGAACAGGCGCTGACGTTCTATCTGGCCGCTGCAGAGTCGCATTCCTTAGAACCAGTGATCGTCACACCGAGCCGCGCTTGGAGAGGAAAACCGGTCAGCGCGATGGCTGCAGACAGTGCAAAAAAACTGACAGAGCGGATGCGAAACACAGCCAACGACCGGGCACAGGCCGCCTTGCTGGCCGCGCGCGGAGTTGCGGCGACGAATCGCAATGATTGGCCTGCTGCCAGGCAAGCCTTCCTCCAGTCTTATTCCCTTGATCCAAACAGCGCATTCTCACTGAACAACATCGGTTATCTCGCGGAGCGAGATGGCGACCTTGAGACCGCGCAATTCTATTATGCAAGAGCCCGAAAGGCTGAGCACGCAAACGACCGTGTAGGACTCGCGACCCGGCACTCCGCCGAAGGGATGCACCTTCTTTCGGTTGTCACCGATAGCGGCCAGCAAGTCGACGGCAAGATCATCATGGAAAACCAGGTTCGGCACCAGCAATCGGGTCCGATCGAACTGAAACACCGCGACAACACGCCTGTAGTGGAATCCACGGTGTCGCCAAAAGAACCGCCATCTCCACGTACCCTGTCACCCGTCGCCGATCCACTACCGTCGCGAGTGCCCCAATAGCATCAGCTCATTTCTGACCAATATGACTAAGACGCTTTTTTCCTTCGGCTCGAGCAAGCCTCTCATCGTTCTCTCGCAGCTTCTGTTGTCGCCTGGACGAGGCGAAGCACTTTCCGCCGCCCCTGCCGAACTGGATTCGGTCCTTGCAAACATCAGTCGCGAGAAATTTGATGACATGGTGGCCCTTGCTGCCTCCCATCACGTGGTGATGCGCGGGCTAGAGGTCTTTCTTCACATCGTGCGTCGCGCAGGGGACGACGGCCGTGCAGAATGGGCGGCGACCGCCCTCGCGGCTGAGCGTGCTCGCATCGAGAACGCGATCTCGTTCTTGCAGAGAATTTGCGGCGCATTCCGGGCGGAAGGATACGACGTCACGGTAATCAAATCACTCGATCATTGGCCCGACCTCGGCAGCGACTTGGATCTGTACACGGATGCCGGCTCGAATGACGTGCTTCAACTTATGACGCGGAGTTTCGAAGCACAGCTTGCGCCGCGCAGTTGGGGAGATCGCCTCGCACGCAAATGGAACTTTGTCCTCCCCGGATTACCGGAGGCCGTTGAGATTCACATGGGCCGTCTCGGTCAAACCGGCGAACAGGTCGGAATCGCCGCATCCTTAGCCAGACGTGCTCGGGTCGCTATTGTTGGAACGCGATCGTTTCGGGTGCCCGCCGCCGAGGACCGTGTAATGATCTCTGTTTTGCAACGGATGTACCGACATTTCTATTTCCGGCTGTGCGACATTATCGACACTTCCACGCTTTCGGAAACGGGCGACATCGATTACGAGTACCTGCGGTTTTCGGCGAAGATTGCCGGGATCTGGAAAGGCGTGGCGAGCTATCTTGCGATCGTATCGGACTACCTGAACCGCTATCGTGGTAAAGGTCTTGATCTCCCGCCATTCGTAAGAGTCTCAGCGCGATTCGGCGGCGATCAACTTCACTTCAGCCGAGGTTTCTTGCGTATCCCGATCATGCCGCAGTCCGCCAAGCTCTATGGCTCACAACTGACTACTCTCCTGCTCAATCGGGAACTAAAGAACAGCGTCCGACTCAGTTTGTTGCCATGCCTGGCCACTGCAGCCGCTGTGGGGCAGAAGATCACGGGAAGCGATAAAGGGATTTGGTAGCCCGAATAATCTGCAACTCTGGAGCTGAAGCGTCTTGACCAATTATGTTGAGCGTAGTGACTGCTCGCACCCACTCCCAGTTTATCCCTGCCAGGTATGGTGACCACACGGACACGCCACGCTTTCCGTAGGTTTCTGCTTCGTTAATTGCTGTTTGCAGATAGGGCAGGGTTTAGTCATGGTGTAGGTCATAGGGTGCTCGCAGGCTGTGAACGCTGTGCTCCAGCGTCCACATAATCAACGATTACAATATGTACATTGGTTTGTTATCTGTTATCTGGATTACTGTGCCGCCAGTTCCAATAGACGCTCCGTTCCCGGTTGTTCAACTGAACGAAAGCACGTTTTTGATGGTGCTCGGTCTGGTACCGCTGGTACGAGCGGTCTTCGTTGGAGTCCCAATTGTGGTAGTCCTTGTGGCCTTTATTGTAGTAGCGCTTGTTGTTCTCGCCTTGTCTATTTTCTTCTCTCCTGTCGTCTTGCGGGGCGGCAGCGGCCATCATTGCAATAGGTGCCGCAAGGGCAGCAGTCAGAAGAAGTGAACTGAGATATCGGCTTCCACGTTGCGCGTTGTTCTCCTTTAGAGGCGAGATTCGCATACGTAGAATCCCGCTAACATTACTGTCTACTCTTTGTGCTCCTGAGTCTGGTCAATCCGGCTCAGGTCACTGACGGGAAAGTCGGCGGAACGGGAAGCTGCGGGACACGATGTGCGATTGGGGTTCAACCGCATGTTTTCAGGTTTTCTGAGGTGTGACGCCAAACGACCAAGCGTTGGTCTGCGGCTGACACTTAGTGTACCGGCTGGCCCGCGTAGTACCCACTGCGAGTGCGAACCGTCAGTTTGTGATGGCCTGGTGTTTTGGCCCTCACTTCGATGACGCGGTATCCACCATCCTTACTGCGGTTGGTTGGCTTGTACCCGATGGTGTACTGACTGTGAATGTCACGCGCCACGGTCCGAGTGATTTCGTCGACTTCGTCCAGCCGTTTTGGGAAGTAGGCGACTCCGCCCGTCACCTCAGCCAGACTTCGCAGGGCTCCGGTGTCTGACTGCTGGAGTTCGTCCCCGAGCAGCCCGATGGCATAGAGCGTCGGCCCATTCTCTTGCTGCAACCGGCGCACAGCCTCCTGTAGTGTCTCCCGGCTGGCATTGTCCCGGCCGTCAGTGATCACTAATAAGACTTTACGTTCAACGCGGTTATTGTTCTTCAAGTGGACCGTGGAAGCGACGATAGCGTCATAGAGTGCAGTACTGCCTTGCGTGGAGACTTTCTGCAGAGCTTGTTGGAGCAGATCGATATCCGACGTGAAGTCCTGATCCAGATAGGAATCCTGACTGAAGTTGACCACAAAGGATTGATCCCCCGGATTGCCGGCTCGAATCAGATTGAGCACCGCCTGATTCACTTTGTTGCGGTTTTCGCGCATTGAGCCCGAGTTGTCGATAACGATACCCATCGCCACCGGAACGTCTTCCCGGTGAAAAGAGGTGGTCGCCTGCGGCGCTCCGTTCTCGAAGGCTGTGAATGCTGGTCGCTCGAGATCTGTAACCAGACGCCGCTGTTCATCGACGACGGTTGCGTGCAAGATCACTTCCCGCACCTGCGTCTTGAACACGAAAACCTCGCTCTGATCATCTGGGGGCTTTTCGCTGTCCAATTGCTCCTGCGCGGTCGTACTGCTCTGAGGCGCAGGCTCGGCGTTCGATGCTGGAGAGGTTTGCGCGACGCCGGTCGCAATTGGCGGAAGTGGACTCGAAGAGGTGGTCTGACCCTTGACCTCAGCAGTTACCGCAGAAAGGATGAGGCACATGCCGACCACCATCACGCCTCGCCACTGCAGGAATACGGTAGAGGGCGCAGCAACCTGCTCTCCCTTGCTGCTATCGCTGTGCTCGTTATCATTCATCTTTGATCCCGTTGATTTCGATGTCGCGCAGGGTTACGGCAGCTGGTTCACGTAGCAAGCACCATTGGTAATTTGGGTCGGCGGGTTCGGAGGAGTCATCCAAGCCGGATTACTGAAATCAAAGAACTCAGTCATGTCGATCTGGGCGGCGTCCCGCTTCGTTAGCGCCGACACATTAAAACGAGTTTCAATGAGCTTCAGAATCGCAGTCAAATCAGCCACCGAGTGCGAGACGTAGTTCTTCTTTGTGTACGGCGAGACAACGATCAGAGGCACCCGGTAACCGGTATAGACGAAGTCGCAAGTCGGCCCCGTCGGGGGATTGCAAATATCATTTGGAAGCAAATCCAATGGCTTAATGCCATCTGGACTGACGGCCGGCTGCGGCGCAACGTGATCGTAGAGGCCTCCGAACTCGTCGAAGGTGAGAATAAAGGCTGAGTCTTTCCATGAGCTGCTCGCCATCAGTCGATTGATGAGGGAGGAGACATAATTGGCTCCCAGTTGGATGTCATTCGGCGCTAAGTCCGAGTTTGTTGGATGCTCATCGAAGCCGGCGTCTTCGGCCGGCTCAATCAGAGCGACTTGCGGCAAGGTTCCGTTCTGCAGGTCGGTGAAGTACTGAGAGATTGGGGCGATGTTCTGAGGATACTGAGTCGGGATTGTCTGGCCCCATTGAAAATCCTGTATGGAGCTCAAGGAAAGCAGGCAGGCAGAATCGTAGGGGGGGCCGGTACAAGGACTCTTCTCAGGATCCACATAGATCTTCCAGCTGACTCCGGCGGTTTGGAGCTCCTGAAAGATTGTGGTTGCTGTTAAAAGTGCTGTGTCTGCGCTATCAGTGCCAATCGGATAGGCGTATCCTTGGGATGTGCCGGCGATAAGATACGCCCGGTTTGGTGGGGTGCGGGTCATTGCCGGGTGAAACCACCGGTCCGAGGTAGCGAACTTTGAAGCCATAAAGTAGTAGTAGTTAAGGTCACTGCCATCGTAGTACCCGATCGCACGGATGCCATCGGTGTCATTGAACGGCGGGTTGAGAGCTCTGGCGTCGTGCGCCGCAGTCCAGACGAATCCGTTCAAAGCAGCAGACATCTGACCAACCGGGTCGCTGTAGTCCCAATCCACATGACTTTCATTCCAGGACGGGCTCGGATTCTCAATGCATTGAGTGTTCAGGTGATACGAAGTAACCGGATTGTTGGGAGCAAAGACACAATCACTTGGCGGAGGGAAGTTGGGGTCGCAACCCGGAATGGCCAAGGCTGGTCCCTTGAGCGGCGCTGCGCCTGAACTCGGATTGAACTGGGGTAGTCCGTCAAACGATTGGTCCGGATAGCCATTCTGTGCCCAGTATCCTCGTAATGCGCCAAAGTAGTGATCGAAAGAGCGGTTCTCCTGCGCCAGGAAAATGATGTGGTTGAGAACGGCGATGTTTTGGGGGGCGCTAAACGTCGCGGTTACTTGCTGGCTCGTGTTCATCGTCAGCACGCAGGTGAGGCTGTTGCCACTACACCCGCCTGTCCATCCGACGAAAGATGAGTTCGCGCCCGCAGTCTCCGTGAGCGTTACCTTGGTCCCGCTAGCAAAGCTAGCGCTGCACGTTGGGGCGCAGCTAACTCCCGAAGGGTTGCTTGAGATCGTACCCGTGCCAGTTCCCGCTGGGTTTACGGTTAGCGCGGCTGTGTTTTGGATCGTGCTAAAGCTTGCAGTGACCTTCTGGCTCGCGCTGAGCGTCAGCGTACAGGTTGCGTTGCTGCCGCTGCAGCCGCCTGTCCATCCGGCGAAAGATGAGTTCGCGCTAGCCGTCTCCGTGAGCGTTACCTGGGCCCCGCTAGCGAAGCCAGCGCTGCATGTCGTTCCGCAATTAATGCCCGCGGGATTACTGCTGATCGTTCCTGCGCCAGCACCGGCGGATTGAACGCTAAGTTGAAAAGAAGGTGGCGGAGGGCCGCCGCCCGCCCCTCCCCCACAACCGCAAAGCACAAGGGAGATCAAACCCAGAAAGTAGACGACAATGCCGTTTTTCGGCCTGAACATTAGGCAGCCACTCTTCTCGTCCACAGGCGCGGCTTCGATGGTATTGCTGGAACCTGGGTTGCCTTGCTCAAAGGATTGTGTCGGTGTATTTCCGAGAATGCTTGAGGCGGCGTGTGTCCAGTGTGCCTGCTTGTCGCGAGTTGCCACGATCACCGCCGAATGCCGAGGTCCTTCGCTCCCAACCCCCATTGGACACGACGTTTGCTTGGCGACGGGGCGCGAGAGGATTCGGCGGCGGCACCCTCGAGGCAGCCAGTTACCGAAGCTGGTCGGAATGAAAGCCGCCTACAACCATCGTGTTGTTCTTGTCGACGGTAATCTTCATGGCCTGACCGAGATCGGAAATCTTTACGTTTGTGAGGTTGAGGTCTGCAGTGATGGCCTTGCCACCGGTGAGGAGCGCTATATCCCGCAGCATACTTTTGCGCTGATCCCCGATGCCAGGCGCCCTGACAGCTGCAACCTGCAGCGGGCCTCGGATCTTGTTCACGACGAGAGTCGCGAGCGCCTCGCCCTCAACATCCTCTGCAATTATGAGGAGGGGTTTGCCGCTCCCTGTGATCTGTTCCAGCAATGGAAGTAGGTCCCTCTTCGAGGTGATTTTGTTTTCATGGATGAGCACGTAGACGTCCTCTAAAGCAACTTCCATGCGCTCAGGGTCGGTGATGAAGTAAGGCGAGAGATATCCGCCGTCGAATTGCATGCCGCCAACGTGCGGTTGGTCGCGGATCGCTCCTGCTTCTTCCACACTGGCCAAAACACAATCGCTCTCGGTAGCAAGTTTTGCAGTCATTTCGTGTTGGACCTGATCAGCGGCGCTTCACGGTATCCCTTTCGTAATTGATGATCGCCTATGAATCCCCCACTCCGTTTCTCCTACTATGAGGGACCGGGATAAATCCAAGTTGGTCAATAATGCTCACAAAGAGCAATTTCCCGGAAAACTCCTTTATGAGCGTTGCCCCTGCGGCACAGTCTGCAAGTCGAAGCCTAGTGCACAATGTTGGGCTTCTTCATGCCAGACCAAATCCAAGTTGTCCTGTTTTCATGGAATGCGAGACTTCAAACAACCCGCAGGACGCGAGCCGTTCTTGAGAATCCGAAGAAAGTGAGCAATATTGAGCAGCAACGGCGCTGTGCGAACAGTACTCTGCAAGCTGTTGTGGTGGGACCTCTCCTGCGAAGGCGGGCCGTCCTTCCAGTGCAGGCATGGGTTAGCGTTTGCCAACTTGACTATGTTTGACCACGCCCCCCCTTTCAATGTCCCCGGAGTTGGTCTCGATCAGGCACCTCGTCACTCTGTCCCTCGTTCGAATCTCGGAAGTCCGCTCTGGCCAAAGGAGAAACATGAAGAGACTGATGCTGACTATGCTGTCGTTCGTCTTCTTGACAAGCTTGGTTTGTTTGGCTCAAGAGCCCGCCAACCAGGACAACGCAAAACAACCCACCGCACAAGAAAAACCACACAAGACTATGCCCATCAAGACCGTAACCGGGTGTTTGCAAAAAGGCAACGAAGCTGCCGTTTTTTCCCTCACAGCCGAAGACGGAAAGACCTGGGACCTGAGCAGCAAGACCGTTAAGCTTGACGAACACGTCGGCCATCAGGTAACGGTCACCGCTTCGGTTCATCACGAATCGAAAGCACAGGAAAAAGCAGAGGAAAAGAAGGAAGGCCAGATGGAGAAGGCAGCAGGCAAAGAAGAATATGGTGACCTGTGGGTGACCGACCTGAAGATGGTCAGTGAGACTTGTAGCAAATAACGACGGTCGGTTCTCCCTGGGGCCAGCATTCATGTGCTGGCCTCTTCGTTTTGGACGACGAGACAAAACGACGAAGTGAGCAATTCTGAACATACAGCTTCGGCTTCACGCGGCATAATGCGGAACAAATGTACGGAAACGGTCATGCCTTTTATGAGCCCCGAGGTTTGTTCCCACGCTACCTTCACTGCCCTTGCAAGCGTGGCTCCAGCCACTTGGTGTATTTCCGACGATCTCGACCAGGTATTGGGAAAGGAATTCTATGTCAATCTTGCGGATCTCAAAGGTCTCACCTGCCCTTTTGGTGGCAGCTTTTCTCATTAGTTGTGGCAGCCTTACCAAGCCACCAGTTTCGACGGTTGGCGGTGGCCCTGCGGTATTGATGGTAGTCCCACAAAGCAACGGAGTGGGCACCGACCGTGAGATTGCTGTGGTGTTCAGCGAACCGATGGATCCGGCAAGCATCAATAACAGCACATTCACCATTGCAGGAATGACTGGTACAGTCACTTACGACGCCACGAACAAGATTGGCGGCTTCAAACCTTCCCCTAACTTCGCACCCAATACGAAGTACAACGCGAGCATCAGCGTTGGGGCCAAGGACATGAGCGGAACTCCACTGGCCGCACCCTACAACTTCTCCTTTACTACCCGCGCAACCAGTGATACTTCTGCCCCGTTCGTTATTGCCGTCAATCTTCTCGCAGGAGCCACTTGCGTGCCGCAGAACCAGAAGATCTTGGCCACCTTTAACGAGCAGATGGACTCCCTCACCATCAATCCCAGCACGTTCTTAATTGTAGGTGTGACCTCCACTGTGACCTATGACGTGGTTACTCAAATTGCCACGCTTACGCCCTCGGCTAACCTGGCGGCGAACACCACTTACACGATTATGGTCACCGCCGGAGCCAAGGACATGGGCGGAGTG
>DATMOO010000325.1:0-8907 GCA_035568275.1 Candidatus Sulfotelmatobacter sp. | reverse complement strand
CGCAAGGATCGGACTTTCGTAAAACTCAACTGCGCTGCGATTCCCACCGGGCTATTGGAGAGCGAACTTTTTGGACATGAACGAGGCGCCTTCACAGGCGCGATTGCGCAGAAGATTGGACGGCTGGAGCTGGCTGATCAGGGCACGCTCTTCCTGGATGAGGTGGGCGATATTCCCATCGAGATCCAGCCCAAGTTGCTCCGCGCTTTGCAAGAACGTGAGTTTGAAAGGCTGGGCAACAACCGAACCAAGCAGGTCGATGTTCGCCTGGTGGCGGCGACCAATCGCGATCTTGAGAAAATGATGGAGGACCGCGAGTTCCGCAGCGACTTGTACTATCGCCTGAACGTGTTTCCGATCCGCATCCCGCCCTTACGCGAACGTCCTGAGGATATTCCGCTGTTGGTCCGATACTTCACCCAAAAGTACGGCCGCCGCATGCAGAAGCAAATCGAATCCATTCCCGCCAATGCTCTGAAGAAGCTCTCCAGCTGGCATTGGCCAGGAAATATTCGTGAGCTGGAAAACTTTATCGAGCGTTCGGTGATCCTCACGCGTGGGACAGCATTGCAAGCTCCGATCGCTGAACTCGGACACAATGGGACCCATGCCCCGGTGGCGGGCACCCGCGAAGCGAATGAGCGCGATGAGATTATCCGCGTCCTGAAAATGACGAACGGGAGGGTGGCAGGCCCTGACGGTGCGGCAGCACGCATGGATGTCAAGCGCACGACATTGGTCTCGCGGATGAAGAGGCTCGGGATCGACCCGCAGAGAGTAATGTGAGCCTATAATCAATTCCTTCTGCAAACGCTCCCAGGTGGACTCTTGCTTGTTCCCTGAACTTCGACCTGTATTCTTAACCGGCTGTCACCAATCGTCGACAAGTGTCGAGATCGCCGATGAGATTTCCTGACACCATCCCGCTCCCGATCTATCTCCTCCGTTAAAGTCAGCGATTTAGGAGACGTCCTCGCAGCGCTTCGGTTTGGTCCTTCAATTGCCTTCACCCATTTGCGGTCGATGTAGCTCGTGGGCGCAAGGACATAATTCGATCATGCGCGTTTGCACGACACACTCACACAGAGTTTCACACGATCAAGGAGAGGGTCATGGCAAAGGTGATTGAGTTTTATATACCGAAACACTTTCGGAATACGCGCGTGCTTGGCGGTCAGCCCCAACCGGGAAAGGTTATCGAGTTTTGTCCGCAGTCAAAGAAGTCAGGCCCGAGTCGACCAACTGGCGGTGTCCTCGGATGGCTCCTGGCAGGGACAGAGTCGAACCATGCTGTAGGAAGCGAGCCGCCTTCACACCCTGGAGTCGCTTAGAGAGGAGAAACGCCATGTCGGCAATAGCAACGTTCATTAAAGGGGAGCGAGCGGTTGCCAACGGTTCGCTTAGCGAGCGTGCTCAGGAACTGGACAGCGTCGTGTCCCGCTCTCTACCAATGTTTTACAAGAGGGCTTTTCGGTTCTTGGGGAACATGCCCGACGCAGAAGATGCCGTCCAAGATGCTCTCCTTTCCGCGTACGAGCATTTAGGCCAGTTTAGGGCCAAGCACAGCTTTCAACCTGGTTAACGACAATCGTCACCAATGCTGCGCTGATGAAATTACGCCGCCGCGATAGCTATTGGTCGCTTGACGAAGAGCCGGGAGAAGACGCTCTCACATTCTCGGAACGGTTACCTGATTCGGAGCCAAGTCCAGAAGAAGTCGGTTCCGTAGCGGAAGGACGGGATCAACTGGTCGAGGTCGTGAGGCAGTTGTCACCAAAGCTGCGTAGAGCCCTTCAGTTGCGTGATATCGACGGTTTGACGACCAAAGAGGCTGCCTTGTGCATTCCCTACGGGACGGTGAAAGCGCAGCTCGCGCGGGCGCGCGCCAAGCTTGCTCGAATCGCGCAGATGAAGCCCATCAGGCGGCAGCCTGGAACCGTTTCAACCAGTAAAGCTGCCCCAGCGAAAGGACTATCGGAGCATTGGGCTTTGGACGAGGCCAGTAAAGCATCTGCTATTTCGTGTCTGCCCGAAGAGGCCAAATGAACGTTCGCATTGACGAGTTTGAAAAGTCTAGTCCAACGGGGAGAATCGCAGATGCCACAGGCAATGTTTCGAACAAGCGAAGAAATCATTTCCGACATTCGTAACTGGGTATGTCCCGAGTGCGGCGGACGAATGGGGGGTCGCAGACAAGAGTTCAAGTGTCAAGGTGAATGTCGAACGGACTGGCGCGACGTTTGGGAAAGTGGGTCAGCCCAACCAGGCAAGAACACAAATTCACCGTGGGCTTTAGGAAAGCGGTACAAGGTGTACGCGACAACCGAGACGGCGCGGGAGGTACCGCTATGAATCCTATTGTCCAGCTTCTTGTGAAGCACGGTTACGCGGTTCTGTTCGCATCGGTGTTCGCGCGCCAAATGTGGTTGCCAGTACCGGCAATTCTGATTCTGATTGCTGCTGGGGCGTTGGCAGGCTCAGGACGGATGGTATTGGCTATCGCCCTCGGTCTTGCCATCATCGCCTGTTTACTGGCTGACATCGTGTGGTACGAGGCCGGTCGACGGTGGGGTGACCAGATTTTGCACTTCATTTATGGCTTTGCGCTAGACCCGGATGGCGCCGCTCGCCGGTCGAAAGAGACCTTCGTCCGCCATGGGCTTCGGACTCTCATGCTCGCCAAGTTCGTCGTGGGACTGGACGCGGCAACGCCTTCTTTAGCTGGGCTGTCCGGCATAAGCCGGTTTTGTTTCATTGCCTTTGACGCCATTGGAGCCGGTCTCTGGTCAGGTACTTATGTCGGACTCGGCTATGTCCTCAAAAAAGACCTTGATCGTGTTGCTGCCTACGCGGTGAGGTTGGGAACGCTTTGGGTGATTGTCGTGTTCGTAGCACTAGCTGTGTATGTTGGCCGCAAGCTTGTTCAATGGCGCCGCATTGTGTGCGAATTTCGAATGGCTCGGATCTCGCCAGAGGAGCTTAAACAGAAGCTGGACACGGGCGAAGAAGTCGTGATTGTTGATCTACACGGCCGCCGGGATGGTAGGCAAGGCCATCACGGCATTCCCGGCGCGGTGTGCATCGATCCACATAGGCTGGGACAGGACGATAATCCCAACCAGCGAGCGCCAATCCCTCGCGATCGCGAGGTCGTCCTTTACTGTACCGCTCCGCATGAGCTCACCTGCGCACGGGTAGCCCTTGAGTTGCGCCGTCGTGGATTTGAGCGTGTTCGACCACTTGCCGGCGGCCTTCAGGCTTGGGCCGAACGGGGCTTCCCTCTGACTTCGGTAATGCTCTGCGGCGGCGGTTTTGCTTAGAGCCCGCTCTCGCTCAGTAACTCTTTCGTGTGCGAATCACGCCCGAACAATTTCACAGAGAACACATGCATCACGAACTTGGAATGAGCAGATTTGACAGTGTCGGGTCGCATTTTGGACGAACTGAGTCCGAGTACTTGAGGAACGGTATTCATGGGATTGAAGCCTGGAACGGAGCTTATGTGATCGCACCAGTTGCATTCGTGAGCGCTTGCGGCACCGCGGCCTTGTTCATGCTGGCATTTCTATGCGCTCTTCTGAGAGAGGCAAAGAGGACACGTGTTCGATTCACCAACAGACACAAGAGAACTCGTCTCACTGTTTCGATTGAGCACACGTCGCCGCACTCGGATCGGGCCGCATAAATTCTCAGACGGCGAAGTTGAGTCATCCTCGCTGTCCCCACTGTTAGATGCGGTTGCTCCTGACGAAATGCAGCCCGACCATCAATGCAAGCATCTCATAGTGATTTAGGCTTCGACCGTTCCGCCGCTTTGGGGTGTCGCCACGCTCGACAATTGTCGATTATGCCTTTGACATTCCCCGACACACCTCGTCGCCCTTTTTTCCGGCCGCCAGTGGATTCAATAGTTTGCTACAGCGCCAAGGCACTGTAGCAAATGGCAACCCTCTTGCGATAGCCAGATTCGGCACGAGAGCAATATGTTCAGGATTTCCATTACCGACACGCCGTCACGGCGCACGCTAGTCGTAGAAGGAGACCTCACGGGACCCTGGGTTGCCGAGTTGGGCACAACCTGGAGAAATGCAGGCCGGGAGCTAGAGGGACGCAATTTGATCATCGACCTGAGGAACCTGACCGTCATTAGCCGCGCAGGAGAAGAAGCGATCTTCGACCTGATGAAGAAAGGGGCGAAGTTTACCTGCGGCGGCGTCCTCACCAGGCACGTGCTGAAACAGCTTGCGCGAAAGAAACAGCAGGAATCAGCACGGAGGTGAACATGTCTGGGGCAAAGCACACCACGAGTCCTACGCGATACGCGAGCGCCGGTGATTTCGACCGAATCTTTCATGAGGAAAAAGACAGCCTTTACCAGCTGTCGTTCCTGCTGACCGCGGACCACGAGAAGGCTCAGCAGTGCTTTGTTTCCGGGCTCGAGGATTCGGTGAAGGGGAACGCGGTGTTCAAGGAATGGGCCCGTTCATGGGCTCGGCGGACGATCATTCAGAGCGCCGTTCGAGTCATCAACCCACGACCGACAGAAGAGCATGATCGTGTGAGCTTCGATAACAACCGCAGGACGGAGACAATAGTTCACGGGGAGATTGGGGCTGTTCTTGAACTAGGATCGTTCGAACGCTTTACGTTCGTACTGTTGGTTCTCGAACATTATTCCGAGCACGAGTGCTCCCTTCTCCTATCCTGCTCACGGCGGGACGTAATTGCAGGGCAAAATCGCGCATTGCAGCAACTCAGAAGTACGATGGAGTTGCAGCTTGATCAGCAGGTAAGTGTCGGTTCAGAGAAGCTGGGCTCGCTCGACAACTACGGTTCCACGCTCGAAAACGTGCCCCACGTCTAGACACCTTCGCATACATCTACGAAAATACGGCCCCGGGGGCTAATGAATCAAGTCATGGACGGGGAATATGCGAAAGAAGTCTAGCACCACCCCTAGCACCTGGCTTCGTAGCCACGATGGGCTGCTCACAATCTACATTCCAGGTTCTTTGGCTTTATGCGTGATCCGGCGCAGGATGAATTCCTGTGCCAGGTTGGCGGCCGCCCGCTGGCCGGTTGCGAGAAGGAAATTCCCCAAAAACAGCCCGACTCCGCGATTCGACGCCGGATAATAAGCGTTCGCGATGGCAGCCGAGGCCAGATCGCCGCCTATGGTCGAGTAGTTCGGCTGCCGCTGTCCGTTATCTCCTCGAGTGACGAATGGAGTCGCGAGCGCGTGAAGAACACGGGACTTATTTGTGCCCGTTCCCTGGTAGAAGTAGCGCGGGTCCTGGTGCAGAAGTGATGGCAGGATGGCGCCACCGATCATGATGTCGGTAAAACCGTCCGTATAGACAGCGCCATAGCGCTCACCGAAACCTTTCCAACCCTGGGGGTAGTTAGGGTGGTTTCCTGCTTGCTCGGCGCTGGCGGTTATGCCTACGCCGAAAAAAGTGACGGGATCGAAGGAGACCTTGGCGGCGAGCTCGAACTTCAACTTGGTTGTGAGCGGCGCGGCATTTTGATCGTAGGATACGTAGAAATTGGGGATGAATCCGAAGATGCGCTGCTGCTCCTCGATCTTGACCTGCTCGGTTGCGGCCTCTTTTGGGGAATAACCTACAGTCACGGTAGTCAGCGCCATCGCAACTTGGAGCTTGCTGCCCTTCACGATTACGTATTGGCCTGGTTTCAGCGTGATCTCGGCTGAAGTCCAGTTCGCAAATCCTGGCGCGCTGATGGTGACGTGGTATGCGGTTCCCGGCTCGAGATCCTTGAATTCAAAGAATCCCTTGTCGTTCGATGCGACCGTGCGGGAATCGTTGACGACTGGGCCTTCGAGATTGACTGTGGCGCCCGCAATGACATCGTCGTTCACATCGACTGCAGTGCCGACAATAATTCCCGGCTGCGGCTTCGGCGTGTCAGGCAACAGAGTCAGTTGCTCCTGACCTTTAGAAATCCCTAGTCCGCAAAACCAGACGATCAGTACAAAGACACCCCACTTCATTCTCCGTTCTCCTATGCATGACGGAAATGCTTTAACGCGAATTTCCCATCTGCCGAGCAGGCAACTGAGGGGCCAATGCCTTGAGCTGGAGGGACAGGTCGTAGATCGCTGACTTTAATGGGTAGCGACGCAATCAACCGAGGATAGTGTCGAGAGATGTCGAAGGCATCCTTCGACATTCGTTAAACATGGTCAGAGTCGATAAGAAGAGATGAGCAGAACGAGCCCAGCGAACGGGAGATCACCACAGGATTTACGAGTCATAACTTTGGCAGCTTCCTTGCTGCACTTTGGCGGTAATGCCGACGGTTCGCATAAGCGAGGGAACGCCTCGTGCCAACCATTCCGAGGTGATTTCCGATGGCCAGAGACGCCAAGTTCTGCATCAACTTACCAATCCACCAGTTCCTAATAAATTCCACCCCAGGCTCGCCGACGCCGTCGAAAACAAGAGGCCTCACGCTTCCTGAACGATTCTTTCCGCAAATCGCGGAGCGCATCAACGGCCCAGACCCGGGGACTCCATCCGCACAACGGAAGTCTGGGGCAGATGTCTACCTCACCTTGCGCAGATGCTTCTTTGCTTACGTCCGTTCGCGAGTTTTGCCGCGGGAGTTCGGCAGCAATTTCCGTGACGCTGAATTCGATCGACAGGCTCTGGCTCAGACTCTGGGGGCTTCGAAGGGACGACGATTCACGTTAGTCCGAGCAGTCTCGCGGCTCTTGAGCATACTCTTCACAACGACGTTCCTTGCCAGTCTTGCGTGTGCCCAGGAGCGGGCCGCGAATAATAATGAATTTGGGGTCTGGTTCGAGGGTCAATTCGGAAACGGCCATGCCTTCGGCAGCACTACTGATAGTCGCATGTACCAAGTTGAAGCGCGATACAGCCGCCTCGTCTCCACGAATCGTTTGATCGCACTACGCTATGTTGCCGAAGTGGTCCCGCTGTCGGTGGTAGGCGATCCGCAGGCGAATGGACAGCGCGTCTATGCCTACGGCGCTGGCGGAAGTCCCATCGGCGCACAAATCAACTTCCTTTATTCCCACCGGATCCAGCCGTTTCTCGCAAGCAGTGGAGGCTTCCTCTATTTCAACCGGCCGATGTTCGGCGCGACTCAGTTCAATTTCACCGCCCAACTTGGAGCAGGCGTGCAAGTGTTCACCTCCAGGCATCACAGCATCGACTTTGGTTACAAGTATCATCACATTTCCAACGCCAACCTAGGCCGCATCAACCCCGGCATGGACTCGCACGTGGTGTTCGTGGGAGTGTCGTTCGTCCGATAGGGCCGCAGATTCGTGGGAATGGATCTTGGGCTTCCGCACGGAATAGAGCTGCAGTGCACGGGCAGAACAATCTCAACATCCGGACGGGCGGCACCGTCGCTCCCTATTTTCCGGGTAGGTGTGGGACGAAACTTTAACCGGGGAATATTGATCAAGACGGGCGATGGATTGTCCCGCAGATCGTTGTCTCGAGTGAAGGCGACGATCAGGCGACGATGATGTCGAAGATGTCGAAGATGTCGATGGCATTCTTTCGACACTTGACGCTTGTACGTCCCCGATCAGCCCGTGGCTTTCCGAGTTGCCGACTATTACCCACCACTGACCTGTCTGAGAAAGCTATCCAGCAAGCCTGTTAACGATGTGTTTCGAAGTCGACAACATGAGAGCTCCGCCAAAGTGTCAGAACGTCGAATGCGGGTCCAACCTCAAGTAACAGAACCTTGAGAGAGTGTCAGAATTCTGTGAATACGAAAGACCTGAGCTACGGGCCGTTTGCTTAGGCTGAGCTGTTTCATTTCCAAGTCTCCGCATCGACCGAGGAATGCCGAATTTGCCAGCCGCCCTAGTTTGCCCAGCAACGCTCGCTGACTCTGGGCAAGAGTCCGCTTCGATGAGCTGCCTCCGATAGCCTTGGGTCCGACTCGCAACCTGGCTCAATGACGGATTTCACTACAGCATTCACCCGACATGACTTTGGCATTTCCTTTGCATAAGTCTAGGCGGCAATGCCGACGGTTCACTCAACTGAGGAACCGCCCCATGCAAACCTTGTCCGAGGTGATTTGCAATGGCCACAGCCGCCAAGTTCCGCATTGACGTAGCAATCCACGACCTTCTAGTGAATTCCAGCCAGCTTCCCCCGGCACCGGCTCAGGCTAAGGGTCTCACCCTTCCTGAGCCGGTGTTTCCCCAGTTCCCGGAGCGCGTGAACAATCCCGGCCCGGAGACTCCGCCCGAGAAGCGAAAGTGGGGAGCGAAAGATGTGTACCGCTACTCACGCGGATGGCTGGGTCCTTACGTCCGCTCGCGAGTTTTGCCCGGAGAGTTCCACCCCATCACCGCCTATCTGTTTGTCGAGTACAAGTGCAACCTCGATTGCTGGTATTGCTGGTCCTACAACAACAAGGTCAAGGGCATGACCGAGGATGTGGCACGGAGTTCCATCGACTGGCTGCACGACAACGGGTGCCGGGTCCTGGCTCTGATGGGTGGCGAGCCTCTGCTGCGGCCGGAATTCATTCATAAAGTCGTTTATTACGCGGCGAAGAAAGGCTTCTGGGTCTATATCGCCACGAACGGGCGTTTGCTCCGCCCCGACGTCGCAGACCGACTTGGCGACGCCGGGGTGGCGGTATTCAATTTTGCGCTGGACTCGTGGGATCTGCAGCCAAGCTTGCCCAAAGCATTTGTTCCCTCGGAGAAAAATCTGGAACATATCCTGCGCAAGCAGTACGTGGACGGATACCTGGTTTTTTTCAACATCAATATTTGCCGTAATAACCTGGACGACGTAAGAAAGCTCACTGAATACGCCCACGACCATCGGATTGCGACCGACTACCACATCAATGAGACTCCAATGCTCGAACAGGATGACCACT
>DATMOO010000324.1:0-15417 GCA_035568275.1 Candidatus Sulfotelmatobacter sp. | reverse complement strand
GATGAAATCGATGAGTCACGACCATATTAAGAAACATAATCCCGAGGTGACCAACGAAGAAATTGCCAAGCTCGATCGGATGTCGGGTGAATTGTTGAAGGGCATGCCCATTGACGGCATGCTCGACGACATGGTTCCCGTCTATCAGAGACACTTGACTAAGAGCGATGTCGACGCGATGGTCGGGTTTTATGCAAGTCCCACGGGGCAGAAGATACTTGGGGAAATGCCCGCGATGACGGCAGAAGGAATGCAAGCTATGCAGCCCCGCCTGCGGAAAATGATGGACGAGACAACTGAGAAAATCGAGAAAATGGCGCAAGAAGACGTAGAGAAAAAAAATCCCAAACCCGCATCCGACACGCAGAAGAAATAGCAAGCACTTCGTGAATTCATTTTTGACTTAGCGGTGTTCATGATGGCACGGCGGAAGCCTCGCCCTTTCCTCGGTTTGCCCGCTAAAAGCTAAAAGCTAGGAGCCAAAAGCGATCTTATGTCTCGTCCTAAACCGCTTGTTCTTACCATTCTCGACGGCTGGGGGTATCGGGTCGAAACCAAAGCCAATGCTATTGCGCTGGCGCGCAAACCTACCTACGACCGGTTGCTGCGCGAGTATCCAAACACACTGATTCACACCAGCGGGCCGTACGTCGGACTGCCCGAAGGACAGATGGGCAATAGCGAGGTCGGGCATCTCAACATTGGTGCCGGACGCATCGTGCATATGGACATCACGCGGATCGATTTGATGATCCAGAATGGCGAGCTGTTTTCGCATCCCGTGCTGCTTGGGGCCATGAAGCATGCGCGTACAGGGGATCGGCGACTGCATCTCTTTGGACTGATTTCGGACGGCGGAGTGCATTCGCAGCAGGCTCATCTTTATGCGCTGCTGAAGATGGCGAAAGAGAATGGACTGGATCGCGTATTCGTGCACGCGTTTATGGATGGGCGTGATGCGTTGCCCACGAACGGCGCGGGATATCTCGAACAGTTACAGCAGAAGATGCGCGAGTACAACTGCGGCAAGATTGCGACCGTGAATGGCCGCTACTACGCCATGGATCGCGACCGTCGGTGGGAACGTATTGCCAAGGCTTACAACGCCATGGTCTTTGCGGACGCGGAGGGCGGCAAGCAGTCCGATCCAGTGCAGGGCATGAAAGATTCTTATAACAAGGGAGTGACCGACGAGTTTGTGCTTCCCTTTGTTTGTACCGACAGCCGCGGCGAGGCGCTGGCGACCATTCGCGACGACGACTCCTGCATCTGCTTCAATTTCCGCGCGGACCGTGTCCGGCAGATTACCCGGGCGCTCACGCGTAACAGTGGGCTCAACGAAAAGGGCGGCAGCGATTTGCCCGGTGCGGTGGATCTCGATAACACGATCCCACGCGACCGCGTGCCGAAGAGTCTGCGTTACGTCTGCATGACGCAGTATGACAAGAACTTCAACCTGCCGGTGGTGATTCCTCCTGAGTCGATGACGAACATTCTGGCCAACGTCATGGGCGGGTTGAACATGCGGAATCTGCGCGTAGCCGAGACCGAGAAGTACGCGCACGTGACGTATTTTTTCAACGGAGGAGTGGAGCAGCCATTTCCGGGAGAAGACCGCGTTATGGTGCCATCCCCTAAGGTGGCGACGTACGATCTGAAGCCGGAGATGAGTGCTTCCGGAATTGCCGACGCAGTCGTGAAAGCGACAGAAGACGGAACGTTCGATGTGGTCATCGTGAACTTTGCGAATGCCGATATGGTTGGACACTCCGGCAAGATCGAGCCCACAGTCAAGGCGGTTGAAACGGTGGATGCCTGCCTGGGTCGGATTGAATCGGCAATTCGCGCAAATGGTGGCGCGATGCTGATTACAGCCGATCATGGGAACGCCGAGTTGATGATCGATCCTGCGACCGGGGGCCCGCACACGGCGCATACCACGAATCCGGTGCCATTCATCGTGGTTTCGGACAATGCGAAGCAGTTCACACTGAAGCCGAACGGATCGCTGCGCGATGTCTCGCCGACAGTTCTCGGGATGCTTGGTGCGGACGAACCAAAAGAGATGACCGGAGCAGATCTGCGTGTGTTCTCGAAATCGCCACGCTAGAAATCACCGTGGAAAAAAAGGGGATGCTTTGGCATCCCCTTTCATTCTTCAGGTGCAACTAGTTCGCCATCAGCGCCGGAGCGGTCGCCAACAGTCCAGCGACCAGTTCCAGGTCGTGCAAGTCTTCGCGGCTGAAATCTTGCGCGAATTTTGAATCGAGCGCTTTGCGCGAGATCTGAATCACACCGACCACAGCCGAGTCCCGGTCCATGACCGGTACGGACATGAGTTTCTGAATCGGAGCCGGTGCCGCGGGCTCGTCGTTATCCTCGGGTTTGATCGTCTCAAAGATGCTTGCATGTTTGACACGGGCGAAGTTGTTAAAGATCTCTGGCTTCTTGCTGAGAGCCGTGTGCGCCGCCACCGCTTTGCTCGAGAGCGGAATCGCTCCCGTGGTGCGCAGGTATTCCGGGAAAACAAAGCGCAACAACCCACCCTCGAGGCGGAGCAAGGCAACCTCGGTGTACTGCACCCGGAAAATCTTGGCAAGAACCATACACAAATCGAGCGCCGATACTCCCTGGCCCAGCACTGATCCAAGGGGAAGCAGATGTTCCGGAAGAACGATTTCTTCCATCATCGCCTGATCGTTATTTTGGGTCATAAGGTATTCCGCATGGCCCCAATCTCGCCGGGGCAGACACCTGACTGTATCGCATTTTCAACGCCATCAGGTACTTCCCAAAGTAATAGCGTGAAGGCACGTAAGTGCTTTATTTTGTGTGGATATCCAGAGGGACGTACGGTTCTGGGGTACCATCGGCTCGGCCGTTACCAGCCGTAAACAATCAATCCGCTGACACTTTTTGTCACTCGGGCCATCACCCTCCTGTTTCTGCGGCCGAACTCGTTTACACTTCCAGCCATGAATAATCCGACGCAACCGAACATAAAGTTAATCAGTGATCCGTCGTACCGTGAGAACTATGCGAACAGCGTGCAAATGCGCGTAAACATCTGGGACTTTTTCCTCATTTTCGGCACGTTGCAGCAGCAGAGTGAAACGCAGGTCGAGATCCGTAATTTCCAGGGGATTTATTTGAGCCCGCAGCAGGCGAAAGCGTTGCTGGGATTGTTGCAGCAGAATGTTGCGAGCTACGAAGGCACGTTCGGGGAAATCAAACTCGATCCGCGAATGTCACCCGGGCCGGTGCACTAGAGTTGTGATAGAGACGTGGCGTGGCCAGAGAGACGTTGCAAGCAACGCCTCTACAGTAAAATGACATCGCCCATGCGATCGAGCTGGCATCCTGCCCTGGTGTTCGTGCCGATCTTCGTTGCGGTCTTCCTGCTGCACGCTCCTCTGCTGCAATTGCCGTATTTCTGGGATGAAGCTGGTTATTACGTTCCCGCCGCTCGTGATCTGCTTCTGAGCGGAAGTCTCATTCCTCACACTACCGTTTCGAATGCCCATCCACCTCTGGTGATGGCGTGGGTCGCGTTGTGGTGGAAATTTGTTGGCTACGCTCCAGCGGTGGCACGCTCAGCGATGCTGGTGATCGCGTCGTTTTCCTTGCTGGGAGTATTTCGACTGGCGAAGAGCGTGGCGAATACTCCGGTCGCAATTGCTGCAACCGTGTGTACCGGGGTCTATCCGGTTTTCTTCGCGCAGAGTTCGTTGGCGCAGGTGGATTTAGCAGCTGCCGGACTCACACTTTGGGGCCTGCTGGCCTTTATCGAAGGTCGATGGAGAGCGACGGCCTTCTGGTTTTCACTCGCGGCTCTTGCTAAGGAAACCGCGATTCTTGCTCCGCTCGCGCTTGTGGCCTGGGAATTGGTGGGACGGATTACGCAGAAGAGTGGAAGGTTGCGGGGACTCTGGCAGGCGTCTGAGTCAGAATCCGATTGGAAGCAGATTCTGGGGCTTCTTATCCCCGTTCTGCCTCTCGCCGCCTGGTATTGCTACCACTACTCGCGCACCGGGTATGTGTTTGGAAATCCAGAATTCTTTCGTTACAACGTCGCGGCCACGTTGAATCCGCTGCGCTTCGTGCTGGCGCTGATGTTGCGATTGTGGCAAACATTCGGCTACATACATCTGTGGCTGCTGACAGGCGGAATGTTGCTGGCGATGTGGCTATCGCCGGTTAGAGATGGCGACATCGAGCGGCCTCGCATTTCGATTCCGGTGCAGGCGCGTTTCTTTGTGTTGATCGTCGCCTACGTGGTCGCGATGGCATTAATTGGGGGCGCAGTGCTGGCGCGGTATTTGCTGCCTGCGGTTCCGCTGGTGATCATTGTGGCGGTCTCTACCCTGCGACGGCGGCTTCGATACTGGCCCGCAGCGGTGGCAGTGGTTGCGGTTGCATTTGTGGTTGCGTGGTTCTGGAATCCGCCGTATGGATTCTCGCCAGAGGACAATCTGGCGTATCGCGATTACGTCGTGTTGCATGAAGAGGCGGAGCGCCGTCTCGAAGCGCGTTATCCCATGGCGCACGTACTGACGGCGTGGCCGGCCTCGGATGAACTGGCTCGTCCGTGGCTCGGTTATGTCACGAGACCTGTTCAGGTCGTGCGCATCGAGGATTTTTCACTGGAACAGGTTCTCTCGGCGGCGGATTTCCGCTCCAACTTTGATATTGCCCTGGTGTTCTCCACGAAGTATGAGCCTGCACATCCGATACTCGAACGGTGGCAGAAATGGACGGAAATGAAGCGGCGATTCTTTGGGTATGAAAGGGACTTGCCGGCGGGGGCTGCGGCGCGCATTCTTGGCGGGCGAGTTGTGTTCTCTGAACAGCGCAAGGGGCAATGGGTGGCAGTGATCGAGATGGACAAGACAGAAATCCTAAACGCACGTCGTTAAGATCACAGCCTGCGAATTGTCTCACCCTGAAAGACGCGTCTGACGTGTCGGGGAGTGTGCTACTTCCCAATCGCGTCGAGTACCGCCTGATTGATGGCATACACCGTGCCATCCGCTCCTATGATTGTCGGAGTGTAGGCTTCGCCGATACCGCTGGATAGCTTGATCACCTCAGATAGGGTGTTGCTGGTGAGATCCCAGCGGTACAGCTTGCCGTCTTCGCTGTTGACGATCACCGACTTGGTGAACGGGTCCACTGCCGCAGTGTTGATGCACCACTCGCGGACTGCGCCGGGGAACGTCGGGAAATCGGGATCGGGAGTGACGCCAAGCTGCGTAATGACCTCTTTCATCACTTGTGTTGTGGGGATGACGGGATCGGCCTCGGTGTCGTTGGGATCGAGGATGGCAACTCGATTATGTCCATCGCCCGTGTTGATGCTGGCATAGTTGTTGTACTTCGTCATGAGGAGGTACTGCGAGGTGCCATGATAGCTCGCGACGAGCGATGCGTCGACGATGGATGCCGTGTCGTCCCATCCAAAGCTTCCGGGAATCTTCTGTTGCGAGAGGTCGCGGTTGAAATGAAGCAGCCAACCCCGGTCGTTGTGGAGCGGGAAGGGGTTCTCCAGGACCCCGTAATACACGTCACCGTCGGGGCCGACGGTCGGAGTCGCGCTGCTTTCGTCGGCCATGATGGCGTCGAAACCTGAGGATGGATCGGTGAGGCGGACTTTGTTGATCACTGCCAGAGTCTTGCTATTGAGAGCGAGCAGATAGCCGAATCCGAAGTCGCCGCTACTGACGGCGACGTAGAGAATGCTGCCGTCCTGGGAAAGGGCGGGTGCGCAGCTCATCGAGACTTCACTAATTAAAAAATCTCCACTCAGGAACGCAGCCGAAGCCCAGATTGCGGTGCCGTCTGCAGCAATACGGGCGAGACCGCTTTGCAGGCTGATGGGCGTCGGGCCAACCGCCAGAAACCCGAAGAAGAGATTGCCGTGCGCGTCGACCGTGAGAGGTGTGTTGATCTGTACGCTTTGTTTATAGGCGGTCGGGTCTGCCTGAAAATTATTTTGTCCGTAGAAATAGAGTTCGTTGAATTTCCCTGTGGCCAGATCAGGACTTCGTCGCACCATGACACGCCCCGCGCTGTCCGGAATGAAAAGCCGGTTCTGGAAGAGCGTGGGGCCCATGCCGGGCAAGAAATTCGCAAAAGGCGCCTGGTAACTCGTACTGTGCTTCCAGAGGATATTTCCGGTCGCGCCGTTATGAGCCACCACGCGAAAACTATCCGTGCCGATTTTTAGTGGAACGATGACGGTGTTGCGCGCAGTGACCAAGGGCGAGCCGTAGTGGATAAAGATTTCGCCGGTAGGAACCGCCAAGTCCACCGGCGTCTTCCAGCGAAGCTTGCTGAGCGGTTGAGATTGTACGGAGGAGACGCCTGTATGTTGTTCATCATGAGAGTGAGTCGGCCATGCGGGGGATTGGGCGGCACAGTACGAGGCCGAGAACACGAGCATGAGGGTGAGGAACGCTGTCCAGATGGGTGCGGCGGACTGGGAACTGTGCGACATAAGTCCTCCGAAATGGAGATGAAAATATCAGGAAGTGAAGAAGAGATTGTTTGGAAATTGTCAAAAGATGGTAAACGGATCTTTCTTAAGTCCGGCGATCGGGTACGACGATTAGAACGTGCAGTTACTTCATGCTTGCATCAGGTGACACGAGTGTGTCTTGATCACTAGCCATACTTCCTTGCCCGGCGTTAGTTCCAGCGAATCGCGAGCGGCTAGAGTGAGGTGAACTTCCATCTCGATACGGCACCTTACCCGGGCGGAGACGATCACATCGCGCTGCTCAAGCGATTGAATGCGTCCAGGGATTACGTTGCGGGCACTGAGTCCGGTCGGCGGGGAAGTCGCGAGCAGAATATCTCCGGCGCGAATCCCGATGCGCAGCATTGACCCCACCCCACCACGTACCAAAGGCGTTTCGAGGACAACCCCGCCTGCGTCCCCGGCTATGCGGCAGGTCATGGTACCTCGCTCTGGGCGGACTGCCTCCACGACAGAATCAAAAATATTCTCAAAGCCAGCTAATTGCGCGACGGTTTCGACCAGAGGCGCGCTCAGTACCTCGTGTGGCGTGCCGTGTGCGACGACGCGTCCGGTGTCCAACACGATCAGGTGCTCGCCCAGGGCGAAAGCTTCATCCCGGCTGTGAGTGACGTACAGGATGGGGATGTTATGCACGCGATTCCACTCGCGGAGATCGTCAATGATACTTGCCTTTGTGGGTGCGTCGAGCGCGGCCAGAGGCTCGTCCAGCAACAGGAAATCGGGATCCGTCACCAATGTTCGTGCCAGGGCGACGCGCTGGCTTTCTCCACCAGAAATGTCACGAGCCTTGCGGCAGACGAGGTGAGAGATGCGGAATGCTTCGACCAAAGAAGTTGTACGGCGAGTGCGCTCGGCTGGCGGCAAATGCGCTAAGCCATACGCCACATTCCGCTCTACAGTCATGTGCGGGAATAGTGCCAGAGTCTGAAATACGTATCCCACGCGCCGTTGTGCGGTGGTTACATTGACGCGGCGGGAAGAGTCGAACAGGAGTCGGTCGGCGAGCGAGATGCGTCCTGAGTCGGGCGTGGTAAGTCCTGCGAGGCAATCGAGCAGAGTGGTTTTACCGGCACCGGATGCGCCGAAGAGGATGGTGAAGCCGGGCGTCGCGTCAACGGTGACATCCAGAAGAAATTCGTTGCTGCGTGATTGGAGGCGCTTTTGAAATTTCGCGTGCAGTGGAGCCGCACTCGGGGTCGGGGTGTCACGCGAGGGCGCAGCTACGTCAACCATCGTACGGATGTCGCTCATCGCCTTCTATTTTATGGGATGGATGACCCATGCCCGACGATTTAACCCATACACCAGCGCCAGCAGAGCGAAACAAACGACCAGAAGAACCAACGCTGTCTGATTCGCGCCTGCGTAATCGGAGGACTGTACCCGATCATAGATATCGATAGAGACCGTGCGTGTGATTCCCGGGATGTTTCCACCTACCATCAGCACCACGCCGAATTCTCCCATCGTGTGGGCGAAAGACAGAGCCACACCAGTAATGAGTCCGGGAGCAGAGAGCGGCGCGATCACGCGGAGGAACGTGCGCAGAGTCGAGGCACCAAGCGTTGACGACGCGGAAATCAGCCTCTTGTCGACCGCTGAAAACGATGCGGCGAATGGTTGCACGGCGAAAGGAAGACTGTAGAGGATGGAGCCGATCACCAGACCTGTGAAGGTAAAAGCCAAGGTGTGTCCGGTGAGAGCGATCCACCAGCGCCCCAAAGGGCTACGAGGGCCGAGAGCGACCAGCACATAGAACCCCAATACTGTGGGGGGAAGCACGATCGGCAGGGCTATGACAGCTTCCAATAGGAACTTCCATCGCCAACCGGAGTAGGCGATCCAATAGGCGATGGGGAGACCGAGCAATAGCAGAATGAGTGAGACTGTGAACGCGAGTTGCAGAGTCAGGCGGAATGTCTGCCAGTCGATGCCCATGCGATGCGGTGAATGATAGCAATAAGGGAGAGGTTTGGAGAAATCCGGCGTCACCCGACCAGTGCAATCGTTGAGGCTGCCTCACAAAGTCAAACTCCCCACCCTCCTTCGCAAAGAACGCGAAAGAAGGATGGGGCACCCTCGCGATCTTTATCGACTTGAGTGAGTCCAGCGCTACCTGCTTGCGGGAGGGATGATTCCATTCATCCGTAGATATTCCACCATCTGGCCGTAGTGGTCATATCCATGCCAGGAAACAGAACTGGCGAGGCCCAGGCGCGAAACCTTTCCTTCGCCAAAAGGGCTTCTGACTGTTTCCACGAGATTGGTTTCGTTAATAGTGGCAACGGCTTTGTGGACGTACGCAAAAGAGTCCTTCAGATACTTGATAATGTCGGATTTGGAAGTGATCGATGCGGGACCTGACTCGCCATTGACGTCCATAGGCGGCTTCTCTTCTAAAATGGCCGCGCCCAATTCGTAGTTCACAGCGGCGACGTGCTTGATCTGTTGGGCGAAAGTGCGGACGCCTTTGAACTCGCCGTTGGTCGGCGCAAATCCGAACTTGTCTTCTGGCATGGCTTCGGCGGCGGGGATGAACTCCATCTCCATGTTGTAGACGGTGCGGTCGAGAACCTGCGTGACAGTGCGACGCTCTTCCTTTGGCTTGGAGGCTTGGCCAGCCATACATGCGATGAGCAGAAAAGCAATTACTGTCACTTTTGCTTTCATAATTCCCCCTGTTAGTCTCTGACAACCGCCGGAGCCATCTCCAACTCCGCGGCCGTCAGTCTATGCCGGCGGATGGTGGAAAGCCCGACTACCATCGCCAGTGCCGACCATGCGAGCGCTTCTGGAACCCCCTGACGGGCGGCAACTGCTCCCCATAATGCGCTGCCGATAGCCATGCCTCCCTGCAGAACCAGCAGATACATCGAGAGCGCCCGTGCCCGCATCCACGACGGACACATGGTCTGGGCTACCACATTAAAGCACGCCAGAATGCCAATCCACGCGGCTCCAGCCGTAAACAATACCAGACACAGCCATTCAAAGATATGGACTTGTCCGGCAGCGAAGGTCATCATCGCGAAGAGGACGGTCGCGCCGACGACGAGTCCATCAACTGAATATTGCACACGCAGGCGAGGAAGAATCGCAGCTCCGGCAAGTGCTCCCAGCCCAAAGCAGGTCAGCAGGAATCCGTACCCCTGTGCGCCGTGGGGTTGACAGACGACAGGAAGCAACGCCAGCAGAGAACTCGCGCCTAAGCTGAATGCGCCGGTGCGTATGAGAACGGATTTTACTTGAGGAGTTCCCTGGATGTAGCGGAAACCCTCTGCGATGGCCGCGCTGATCCGCGGAGAAGACTGCTGCACATTGGGCGTTCGTTTCCACGTGTACAAGAACAGGATTACTCCGAAGAAGGACGCGGCATTCAGGAGAAAGGACCATCCAGATCCTGCAGCAGCAACCACGATGCCGCCGAGGGCAGGGCCTGCCGCCCGCGCCACATTGAATCCCGCCGAGTTCAGTGCGACCGCGGATGCATGGCGCTGGGGCGAGACAACTTCAGGCGTAATCGCCTGCCAGGCGGGATCGTTCATTACTGCGCCCACGCCCATCAGGGATGTGAATAGAAGCAGTGCCCATGGATTCACCGCACCTGACAGCGTCAAGATGCCCAGAGCTGCGGCGGCAAGAACCATCCAACCCTGAGTGAATAGAAGAAGCCTGCGGCGGTCGACCATGTCGGCCAGTGCGCCAGCTGGAAGCACGACGAGAAAAACTGGAATCGCGGCAGCGGCCTGCACCAGGCCTACCATCAAGGGGGAAGTAGTAAGTTGGGTCATGAGCCAGCCGGCGCCCACGTTCTGCATCCAAGTGCCCGTGTAAGAGATAACGGCTGCAATCCACAAGGAGCGAAATAAAGGCTCGCGGAGCGGCGCCCAAGGGGAGTCGGGGCGCTGACGCTGCATTCCTACCGCAGGGATTGTGATGTGATCAGCCAACTGTGCTTCCTCTCTTCATCTAAGAGATCTCACTGGGGCTAAAGCCCAAAAATCGGGCACGATTTATGCGGCCCTAAAGGGCCGCTCTTCCACGGTTGCGGCTGACCTTATCCACGGTTGCAATCGTTCGTTACTTCTGCGCCCATATCCTCGATCGTCAAGTCTCTGCCGTACGAAACGGCCACTCCGAGTCCTTCCAGGCTCGAATCATGTAAATGAGAACACCCGACAGCAGGATCACAACCGCATAGCGCATTTCCTTCTGCCAGTTTTCCCGTTTGAACAATATGAAAAGAAATCCAGCGCTCGCCAGTAACGCCGGTAATGGGTACAACCACATGCGAAATGGCCGGGGAAGTTCCGGCCGGCGGATCCTGAGCACAATCGAACCTACTGCCTGTACCAGGAATTGCAGAATCAGGCGGATGACGACTAGTGCGGCGATGGCGTCCTTGAGCCGCAGAAAACAAAAGGCTGCTGCAACGACGCCGAGCGCAAGCAGGGAAACGTGCGGGAATCGATGCACCGGGTGGACTTTGGCAAACGCCCGGAAGTAATTGCCGTCCTTCGCCGCTGCGTATGGAACTCGGGAGTAGCCCAACATGAGCGAAAAAACCGAAGCAAAAGCGGTGGCGATCACGAGCCCTGTGACAAGCCTGGCGGCCCAGCTTCCGTAAATCCTCTGCATGAACAATGACACAACATACAAACCAGTGTTGTTCTGTCCTGCGGTCAGCATTTCGCGCCACGGCACGACGGCCAGAATGCACAGGTTCATCATTAGATATAGACAGGCCACGAGGAGAATGGAAAGCAGCAGGGCTCGGGGAATATTCTTTCCAGGGTCCTCGATCTCGTCGCCGAGAAAACTAACGTTGTAGTATCCCCAGTAATCGTAGGCTGCGACCAGCAGGGCCAGGCCGAGCCCGTTCCAGAAATGGTGCGAGAGCGTGAATGCGTCTGGCGGAAAATCGAAGGCGCGGGCAGCGTTGAAGTGAGTGAGACCCGCGAAGATGATCCACAGGATCGTTCCCATCACGGCGAACCACAACACCTTAGACATGCGCCCGATCACAGTGATCTGCCGGTACAGCAGGAATACGGTCAGGAAACAGATGACAACTGCGACCGCTGTTCCCGGAGTTACGATCCAGTTCACTTGCAGTGTGCCCGCCCACGGCAAGTGGAGCGCTGCTTCGTGATGAGCGTACACGGTGTCGAGTTCCGGCCAGTAATAGGCCGCGTAGCCTGCCAGCCCGATGCAGCCGGTGGCAATCGAGAGTGGAGCGCTGAACGATACCTGCCAGATGAACAGGAAGGAAATCAGGCGTCCCCATTTCTGGGGCCCGTATATTTCGCGGAGATAGCGGTACGACCCGCCGGACATCGGCAGAGCCGCGCCTAATTCTGCAGTGAGCAGTCCGTCACAAACGGCGAGCAACGCTCCCGCGATCCAACCCAGCAGCGCCTGTGGGCCGCCCATGGCCGCGATGACCAGGGGCATAGTGATGAACGGGCCCACGCCGATCATGTCGATCATGTTCATCGCGGTGGCGCTCCAGAGGCCCATGCCGCGGATGAGAGTTGGAGACGTGGGTTGTGTTGGCGCCGTTGAATCCATATTCGCTCAGGCGTTCTTTGGTCGTGTACACACTACGACGAACGAAGACGTTGCAAGTTACGTCTCCTACGGCTGGTGCTTGCCTGCGCTGAGAATATTGACGAATAGGCGCATGGCTCCTGGAACGCCTGCGGGAAGTTGGCGGAAGAACGCATATCCGGTGTAAATGTAGGTTCCCTTGCCGTATTGCGCGCGCAACAAGCCGCCCTTCTGCGGCTCTTCTCCGGGATCGTGACATGCCAGCAGCGGCGTGAAGTGATCGTCCCACTTGCTCATGAAGTAGAGGCCGCGTTCCTGCACCCATCCGTTGAAATCGTCCTGGGTGATGGTGTTCGGGTAATGAAAGATAGGGTCTTCCGGTGCAAGGATGTCGATGGGAGCATCCTCGACCGAGACCCGAGCGCGGCTCAAGTCCGCGGGATACGGCGCGAATTTGCCGCTGAAGTCTCCGGCGGTGGTGTTGTATTGCACGACGAGTGTTCCGCCCGCTTCGACGAAGTCCAGCAATTTCTTGTTATTCGTAATGACATCTTTCTGCGTGTCGTAGGCGCGGATGCCGAGGACAATCGTTCCAAACTTGCCAAGGTCTTCCGTCGCCAGATGCTCGGCAGGAATCATGGTGACGTTCATACCCACTTGTTTAAGCATGGTTGGAATGTCGTCGCCCGCGCCCATGATGTATCCGACTTTCAGATCGTGGGGAACTTGCACATCTACGATGCTGACCCGCTGCCGCGCCGGCTGGTAGTAGTAGAAGCTGCCGAGGTCCTCACGCGCTACGAGAGTGTAGCCTTCGCTATATTTCTCGCCTTCCGATTCGAGGACTGCGCGGATGGTGGCGCGTCCTTGCTGCTGCAATCCGGCGGGAAAGACTTTGAACTCGATTTCCTGTTTTTCTCCGCGATGGGTCAAACTCACCGGCGCTTGGGCGGGCTCGGAGCGCCAACCATCTGGCAGCTCTAAGCGCAAATCGCCACCGACCTTGTGCGTGAGATTGCTGGTCACGCCGACGGTAACAGTGGTGGTTTTTCCGTTATGTGTGGAGATGACCTGCGTTCCGGGCTCCAGGGCCACAGAAAATGCGGGCACCACGGCAAGTGGGCGCGACCGCTGTTTTCCGGCTTCGTCAGCGAACGGAGTCACTACGGGCACAGCAATGCTATTCCGTGCGCGACCTTCTTTCGCGTCCCCTACGGAGTATTCGATCCGAGCCTGTAAAGGAGGCGGCGAAAAGGGAAGCGTCGCGTATTCCTCATTGTCGACGTGATGGATGCTGTCGGTATCGGGATCATCGCGATGCCAGTAGGGACGTGTGTAGGGCGTGTCTTTCGGTACGTGCAGGCGGAAGTCGGCGTGAAGGTCCTTGCCGGGAGCAACTGTCTCAGGGCGCGTTTTGCCGTCAATCGTGTTCCAGCCCGCCGGCACTTCGAGCTTGATGTGATCGATCGTCAAGGGCAGCTTCGAACCGTTGTGCAGAGTCACCCCGACCATGAACTCCTGTCCGGGAGAGACGGTGGTCAGCGCGTCGTCTTCTTTCGGAAAGCCTGCTTTGAGGCCCTTGTTGGAAGAGACATTGGCGGTGAGTGTTACTCCAAGGGCGAGATTCAGGGCTGTCTCGGCCTGCTGCTGTTTCTCAGCGATCCGGGTCAGCAAATCGAGCTTCGTGGCAGGGGGTAAGTTACTGCCGTTGATTTGGCCGCTCAGCTTAGTCAATTGTGTGACAAGTTTCGTAAGAGGCTGAGCTGCGAGTGACGGATCGCTACCACCGGCGACCTTCGATGCGTCGGCCACCAGCTTTGCGATTTCTGCCAGTTGGGATTGAAACCCGGGGAATTTGGCTTCTGATATGTCGAATCGCGAGGCAAGCGCTTGCCAGGAAGTATCGATGCCGTCGAAGAAATCCTGTTCGTGTCCAGCTTTCTGTTCCGGCAAGACGGAGTCCACGCGCCGGTAGAAAGTGAATCGGTCGCCGTCGTCGATGGTCCAGTTGGCTGCGCCTTGTGAAAGCTGATGCCGCAGGCCCTTCATCGCGAACTGAACGTAGGACATCCCGAGCTCTGCGTTGCGTTGGCCCGTGTTGAACTTCACGGACCAGTCCGGATCGGGGCAGGTCATCGAGCCCCAGGGGCAGACGTTGCCGATGTAAAGCTTCTTGGGTTGCCATGGCTCCAGGCCTCGTGCAATCTGATCAGGGAAACGCTTCGGATCGGCCGCAGCGCGAAACGCTTCTTTCGTCAGAATGCCTGATGCCTGGTGGTTTCCATGACCATCGCGTTCAGTGCCGGAGAAGCGTGCGACGAGAACGTCGGGACGAAACGTCCGAATGACGCGAACCATGTCGGCGAGAGCGACGTCGTGGCCGCCCCATTTGGCGAAAGTCTCATCGGGGTTCTTCGAGAATCCGAAATCGGCGACGCGCGAGAACCGGTCCTGCACACCGTAATGCTGGTCTGAGGCGAGAAGTTCCTCGGTTCGCAGCACGCCAAGAACGTCGGACAGATTACTACCAACCTTGTTTTGGCCGCCCTCGCCACGATTCAACGTCATCAGCAGCGTGGTAACGCCGTGACCGCGGGCTTGGAGGGTAAGTAGGCCGCCGTCCTCATCGTCCGGATGGGCCACCACCTGCATCAGTCGGGCGGCAGTGCCAAGGCGCAAAAGCTGGAGGCGTAGACCGGCAACACCTTCGTCCTGGGGTATGTCAGCCGGCACGCCCTGATACAGAAGACCGGGAGGCTCCGCGAATCTGTCAGCGATCGCAAGAGCAGAGGGCGCATGTTGTGCACGCTCTTTGCTTGCGGCGGATGGGGCCTGAGCAGGCGCGGTCAGAACGAAGAGGACACACAGGCAAAAAAGCATGAACCCGGAAAGGTGCAGGCTCTCAAAATTGATTGGAACGCTGCGGGGAGATCGCCGCAGCAGGCTGACGGGTCCGGAATGTCTCACGTTACAAGGATGGGGCCTACCCCCGGTTTGACGCAAATTCTTTCCGATCTTGATTCAGATTAGACGCCCGTAAAGGCCAACAGTGAGCCCTGTACACGTTAATAGGCTCTGGAAGCCGGAAGCCGAGCGGCGGAAGCCGATCTTAAACGTCGCACAACTCAACTGCCTTCCGCAGCGATTCCAGCGGATCGCCTGTCGGCACAAACTCATGGGCCACGTAGCCCTTAAAGCCCGTGTCGGCGATGGCCCGCATGACTCCATCCCACTGAACTTCCTGCGTGCCGTCGAGTTCGTGCCTTCCTGGAACGCCGCCGGTGTGGAAATGCCCAATCCACTGAATGTTTGCGCGGATCGTAGCG
>DATMOO010000323.1:0-29882 GCA_035568275.1 Candidatus Sulfotelmatobacter sp. | reverse complement strand
GGATTGGCTCGGCATCGCGCTTGGCTCCATGGCGATCGTCATGATTCGTCACCTAACCGGCGGGGGATGGGGCACGGTCATCCGCCGCATCTTGGGTGCTGCCATGCGCACGCTGCCCATCATGGCGATCCTCTTCATCCCGATCATCATCGGCGTGCTGAATCACCAGATGTATCCATGGCTGAAACCCCTGGATGCGATCGCAGATAAAAACATCAAGGCCCATCTCGAGAAGCACGCTTTTATCAAGGACGCATACCTCAACCCCTCCGGCTTCATAATCCGCGCCGTCATCTATCTTGCGATCTGGAACCTGCTCTCGTTTCTGCTCTCTCTGTGGTCGAAACAAACCGACAAGCCCAATGCACCCGACAACACGGGGAAATTTAAAGCAGTCGCCGGTCCTGGTCTGATCCTTTACGCCTTCACCATCTCCTTCGCCGCCATCGACTGGGTGATGTCGCTGGATCCCAGTTGGATCTCGACGATCTACGGCTTGATCATCCTTATCGGCGAAGTCCTGGCCGCCATGTGCTTCGCCATCGTCGTCGAACGCATTCTGTATGACTACAAGCCCATGTCTGAGATGCTGCGGCCCGACTTCGTTCAAGACCACGGCAAGTGGACACTCACCTTCATAATGGTTTGGGCCTACTTCAACTTCTCGCAGTGGCTCATCATCTGGGCCGGCAATCTGCCCACCGAAGTCACGTTCTACCTGAAGCGCATCAACCACGGATGGGGTTGGGTGGCAGTATTCCTGGCTTTCTTCCACTTCGTCATCCCATTCGTCATTCTGCTCTCGCGCCCCTTTAAGCGGAATATTCGAAAACTGGTCTGGCTCGCGGTTTGGCTCCTGTGCATGCGCTACGTTGATCTCTTCTGGAACATCGAGCCAAACTTCTCGATCAATTTCAGCGTTACCATCGCCGATATTGT
This sequence comes from Candidatus Sulfotelmatobacter sp., assembly GCA_035568275.1. GTDB lineage: Bacteria > Acidobacteriota > Terriglobia > Terriglobales > Acidobacteriaceae > Sulfotelmatobacter. The sequence goes on along the minus strand of DATMOO010000323.1, from coordinate 28,943 downwards.
TGTGCCCATTGCCATCGGCAGCATCTGGATATTCTTCTTCTGCCGCAATCTTGCTGCTCTCCCGTTGTTGCCCGCTTACGATGTCTCGGCCAACGACGTTTTCGATCCCCATTCCACGCATCCGCCTGGAATTCCGGAGAACGCATGACGAACGACATCCATCCCGAGAAGACCAACGGACACGCCGACTACGAGCGCCGGGATATCGGTGTTCGCGCCGTCTACTATTTCCTCGGTGGCTTGGTAGTCGCCCTGGTCGTGACTTATCTCGTGGTCAACGTTTTTTTTCACATCTTGGAGAAACGTTCTCAAGCCGATCAGACACCGGTGAGCCCACTAGCTGCGAAGGTGCCTGCCGACACCCGTCGCCTGCCGCCTGAATACAAATCCGATTCCGAAGGCGCCGACTACGAAAAATATCTGCACAAAAATTTTCCCGAGCCACAGCTCGAAACGAATGAGCGCACGGAACTGAATACGATTCGCCAGCACGAAGAAGATACTCTCAGCACCTACGGCTACGTCGACGAGAACGCCGGCACCGTCCGCATTCCCATCGACCGCGCCATGGACCTCCTGGCCCAACGCGGACTCCCCACGCGCACGCAACCCTCGGACATGAGCGCCGTCTCGAGTACCCAGGAGAAGACGAAGGAAGCAGATAAGAAGTGAATGCCCTGAATAAAAATTCGAGGTTAAGCATTGTTGCTGGTGCGGGCACCACTCCTGTGGGGACAGCCGCCCCCGGCTGTCCGGTCGAGCAAAGCTCGACAGCCGCGCCAGGGAAGCAGCGCTCGGCCGACGTTACGCACGGTTCTCAGCGCCCTCTGCGAGTCCTCAGCGTCCTCTGCGGTAAAAGCTTTTTGCTGGCAGCGCTACTGCTCCTAACCTCCATGGTCTGGGGACAAGGCATGTCCAGAGGCATCATGTCCCCGCCCGCGAATGTACGCCCTCCATACCTGCAAAACGTAGGCATCGAGCAGCGTCTAGACGCCCAGGTCCCCGCAGATCTCTCCTTCGTAGACGACACCGGCCGCCCCGTGAAACTAGGCGACTACTTCGAGAAAAAGCCCCTGATCCTCAACCTCGTCTACTACAACTGCCCCATGCTCTGCGGCGAAGCTCTCGCGGGACTGACCGGCTCCATGAAGCTGATCAAGTTCGACGCCGGCGACGAATTCGAGGTCATCACCGTCAGCTTCAATCCCCAGGAAACTCCGCAACTCGCGGCTGAAAAGAAACGCGACTACCTCAAGCGCTACGGACGCCCAACCGCCGCCGGCGGCTGGCATTTCCTCACCGGCCCGGCTGAGTCTATTAATGCGCTCACCAAGGCCGTAGGCTTCCAATATCAATACGACGCTGCCAAGAACCAGTACGCGCACGCGACCGCGATCATGGTTCTTACCCCGCAGGGCCGCATCTCGCGCTATTTCTACGGCGTCGACTTCCCGCCGAAAGACCTGCGCATGGGCCTGGTCGAAGCCTCGCAGGGAAAAATCGGCAACGCCGTCGATCAAGTTCTTTTGTACTGCTATCACTACGATCCCGCGACCGGCAAATACGGCGCGATCGTCAGCAACATGTTGAAACTGGGCGGCGCGCTGACCATCGTGTTCATCGGCGGCCTGATCCTCGTTCTCTTGCGCCTGGAGCGTATTGCCCCGCGCAGAGGTTGGGATCACGCCAAACCGCGTCAGGCAGGACTAAGTTAAACGCAAATGTTCGATAACTTTCCATTGTGGCCGCAACGGGCCTCCAGCATGGCGGGCAACGTCGATGCTCTGTTCATCTTCTTGCTCATCGTCTCCGGGCTGATGACCCTGCTCATCTTCACCGCCATCGTCTATTTCGCTGCCCGCTATCGCTATCGCAAAGGCGTTCCAGCCGAACAGATCGAAGGCTCCACGCCTCTCGAACTCAGCTGGTCGATCATTCCTCTTGGTGTTTTCATGGTGATCTTCGCCTGGGGCGCGGTCGTCTATTTCAAGGGCCGCACTCCTCCCAGCGATTCCACCGAAATCTACGTCGTCGCCAAGCAATGGATGTGGAAGCTCGAACACGCCGAAGGCCAGCGCGAGATCAATGAGCTGCACGTCCCCGTCGGCCGCGACGTCAAGCTCATCATGACTTCGCAGGACGTTATCCACAGCTTTTTCGTCCCCGCGTTCCGCATGAAGCAGGACGTGCTCCCCGGCCGCTACACCGTCGCCTGGTTCCGCGCCACCAAGCCCGGCACGTATCACCTGTTCTGTGCAGAATATTGCGGTACCCAGCACTCCGGCATGATTGGCTCCATCGTCGTCATGGAACCCGCGCAATACGAAGCCTGGATGAGCGGCGGCACCGGCGGTCCTCTCTCCGCGACCGGTGAAAAGATCTTTGCCGAACTCGGCTGCGTGACCTGTCATCGCTCCGACTCGCAGGGCCGCGGCCCCAACCTGCAGGGAATTTTCGGCAAGCCCGTTCAACTCGAAGATGGACGCACGATCACCGCCGACGAGAACTACGTTCGCGAATCCATCCTCGATCCCGGCGCGAAAGTCGTCAAAGGCTTCAAGCCCGTCATGCCGACTTTTCAGGGACTCGTTAGTGAAGAGCAACTCAACGCGCTGGTGGCGTACATGAAATCACAGGCGCAGCCCGTCGCAGGCGAGACGAAAGCGCACGCCGCGACCCCAGGCGAGCCCGGCAAAAGAAATCAGGTGCAATAGTTTATGGCTACGGCTACTGTTCCATCGGTCGAACGAGAGAATTACCTCAACAAGCACTACGGTGTTGAATCGTGGCTCCTGACCACGGACCACAAGCGCATCGCGCTGCTCTACCTGATCTCGATCACTTTTTTCTTTTTCATCGGCGGATTCTTCGCCCTCCTCATCCGCCTCGAGCTACTCACTCCCGCCAGCGACCTGGTTCAGGCCGATACCTACAACAAGCTCTTCACGATGCACGGTCAGGTAATGGTCTTCTTCTTCCTGATCCCGTCCATCCCCGCAGTGCTCGGTAATTTTCTTATCCCGTTGATGGTGGGTGCGAAAGATCTCGCCTTCCCGCGCATCAATCTGCTGAGCTGGTACCTCTACATCATCGGCGGCATCATGATGGTCTACTGCATGTTGACCGGCGGCGTCGATACCGGCTGGACCTTCTACACTCCCTTCAGCACCGCCTTCAGCAATACGAAAGTCATTGAAGCCGGACTCGCCATCTTCGTCTCCGGATTCTCCTCCATCCTCACCGGACTGAACTTTGTCGTCACCATCCACCGCATGCGCGCTCCCGGACTGACCTGGTCGCGCCTGCCTCTCTTCGTCTGGGCGCATTACGCCACCAGCATCATTCAGATTCTCGGGACCCCGGTCATAGCCATTACACTCTTCCTGGTCGTCGCAGAGCGCGCCCTGCATCTCGGCATCTTCGATCCCAAACTTGGAGGCGATCCTCTACTCTTCCAGCACCTGTTCTGGTTCTACTCGCATCCCGCGGTCTACATCATGATTCTGCCCTCGATGGGAGTGGTCACCGAGATTATTGCCTGCTTCTCGCGCAAGCGCATCTTCGGATACAGCTTCGTCGCCTTCTCCTCAATCGCCATCGCGGTCTTCGGATTCCTCGTCTGGGCGCATCACATGTTCGTCGCCGGAATCTCCGTCTACGCCGCGCTCATCTTCTCTCTGCTGAGCTACTCCGTTGCGGTCCCCTCGGCCGTCAAAGTCTTCAACTGGACCGCGACTCTTTATAAAGGCTCCATCCGCTACGATGCGCCCATGCTCTATGCCTTCGGATTCCTCGGCTTGTTCACCATGGGTGGATTGACCGGCCTCTTCCTCGCCGCACTCGGCATCGATGTGCATGTGACGGACACCTACTTCGTCGTCGCCCACTTCCACTACATCATGGTTGGCGGTGCGCTCATGGGCTATTTGGGCGGCATGCATTTCTGGTGGCCGAAGATTTCCGGCAAGCTCTATCCCGAAGGCTGGGCACGTCTCGCCGCCCTGATCGTATTCATCGGATTCAACCTGACCTTCTTCCCGCAATTTATTCTCGGATATCTCGGCATGCCTCGCCGTTACGCCGACTACAGTCACATGCCCGAGTTCCAGATCCTCAACGTGTTCTCGACCGCCGGCGCCACGGTTCTGGGAGTCGGCTACCTGCTCCCGATGATTTACTTCCTGTGGTCGATGCGCTACGGCAAGCCTGCGCCCGACAATCCGTGGAACGCCGCCGGACTCGAGTGGAAGACGCCGTCTCCACCCACGACTTATAACTTTGAGGAAGAGCCAGTCGTGACCTGGGAAGCCTACAACTACGACGAGATTGATAAAGGCCAGAAAGAGGAGGTCCAAGTTGCCGGATAGCCAAGCTGCCGTCCCTCACCACGACGGTCTCCACAACCCGGCTCTCCTCCATCATTTCGCTACCGAAGAGCAGCAGCGCGACTCTGCCAGCTTCGGTATGTGGATCTTCCTCGCTACCGAAGTCATGTTCTTCGGCGGCCTGTTCTGCGGGTACCTGATCTACCGCCGCTGGTATTTCGGAGACTTCGCCGCCGCCAGCAAGTCCATCAATGCGGCGCTCGGCGCCACCAACACGGCTGTCCTGATCTGCAGCAGCTTGACAGTCGTTCTCGCGATCTGGGCCGCACAAACTGCACGTCGCGGGCTAATGATCCTCATGCTCGTTCTCACCATGCTGTTCGGCGTCGCTTTCCTCGGCATCAAGGGCATCGAGTACAAAGACAAATTCGAAGAGCACCATGTTCCGGGTGTAAGTTTCAGCTTCGACCACGAGCAGATTCCCGGACATCCCGGTCAATACGCCAACCCGCAGCACGCCCAGATCTTCTTCTCTCTTTATTTCATCATGACGGGCCTGCACGCCCTGCACATGATCGTAGGACTCGGCATCTTCACGTGGCTCCTGTCGATGGCGTGGAAGGGCCGCTTCACGCCGCGCTATCACACGCCCTTAGAAATCGGCGGTCTCTACTGGCACTTCGTAGATATCGTCTGGATTTACCTGTTCCCGTTGCTCTATCTAATCGACCGTCACCCGTAACATGGATCGCACATTAAAAAAGACGATGGCCGCCAGCACAACAAATCCCAAGGGTGCCCCACCCTTGTCGCGTTCTGTGCGACAGGGTGGGGATTTTGACTTCCCAACCATCGCGATATCAGATGCGGAGTGTTCGACGGGACGTAGCAGCCTGCTGAAACGCTCCGATTTAGGTTCTAGTTTTGAAGGGGCGCGGCTTTCAGCCGCGCCGCAAAGCTATCGACTGACGCTGGCGGCTTTAGCCGCTGCGGAAAGGCCCGGTGCTCAAATGCCTTTTTCGGTATGCAATGTCGAACGCGGGCATAGAGACTCCGAAGCGTTAAGTCGCCACAATTTTCATCAGCACCTGAGATCATCGTATGCATGACCACTCCAAATCGTCCCCGCTGAAAACCTACTTCGCCGTCTGGGGAGCGCTGCTACTAGGCACGTTCCTAACCTACGAAGCCGCATTAATCGATCTAGGCCGTTTCAACGCCGCCGTAGCGCTCATCATCGCGACCACCAAGGCGCTCCTGGTCGCCCTCTTCTTCATGCACCTAAAAGGAGCCAGCGAGAAACTCCTGAAGCTCGTCGTAGCCTCGACAATCTTCTTCCTGCTCCTCCTCCTCGCCCTCTCCATGTTCGACTACGCCACCCGCTCCTTCAGCTAGCTTGGGTAGGGACGGACGCCTTCGTCCGTCCCGCGAGCAAAAGCGAGCGCCCCTACCACGGGTCTACCCCAAATCCGATCTAGCATTGCTACCTAGAACCGTGGAAGAGCGGCCCTTCAGGGTCGCGTCAGCCTCAAAAATCGAAGGGCCTTTACTTTAGGCCCCGTGTTCCACCTCAAACTCGACCTCGAATCCCCCCGCCTCCTGCGGTATACTCGCCCGTCGAGCTGATGCGCGAGGTGAACCATGGCATTCTGTAATTCCTGCGGTGCACCCCTCAACGAGGGCACAAAATTCTGCAACAAGTGCGGCGCTGCGGTGAGTGGCGTTCCTGCTGCCGCTGCCCAGCCCATCGCTCCCGGCCCGCCGCCGTCCAAAGGTGGCAGCAGCGCCCTCAAGGTCATCCTGGTCATCGTTGGCGTCATCGTCCTGATCGGAGTCCTTGGCATGGTCACGTGCGGCATCGTCATCCATCGCGCTATCAAGAGCGCCCACGTCTCGCAGAAGGGCGACAATGTGAAAGTCGAAACTCCCTTCGGCAATATGGAGACCTCCACCGATCCCGAGCAAACCGCAAAGGATCTCGGTGTGGAGATCTACCCCGGAGCCGACCTGCGAAAGGAAGGTACAGCGTCGGTGACATTCGGCAGTCTCCACACGGTCACCGCCAACTTCGAGAGCAAAGATTCCGTAGACAAAGTCTGTGATTTCTACAGGCAGAAATTTCCCAGTGCCCAGGTCGCCAGTTCCGACCAGACTCATTGCAGCATTGTCTCTGGCGACAAAGGAACTTCGACGACCATCAGCGTCCAGTCCAGTGGCGACGGTTCCAGATTTACCATCGTCAGCATGACCAAGAAGTCCTAGGACTGAGAAGACCTCGGTTGATGTCAGACACTGCCGCAGACTCCGTGCCAGCCTCAAGATCATCACAGGCCGATCCCTTGGGGCTGCACGAAGCCCTGCGACCTCAAGTCCGCGGCGACGTGAAATTCGACAATGGCAGCCGCGCCCTCTACGCCACCGACGGTTCCAACTACCGCCAGGTTCCGATCGGCGTTGTTCTCCCGCGCGACGCCGACGACGTCCTCGCCGCCATCTCCGTCTGCCGCGAGTTCGGCGCTCCGCTTCTGTGTCGCGGCGGCGGCACCTCTCTCGCCGGACAATGCTGCAACGTAGCCGTCGTTCTCGACTTCACGAAGTACATGGGAAATATCCTCGAGATCGATCCCGAGCGCCGCATCGCGCGAGTCCAACCCGGAGTAGTTCTGGATCACCTCCGCAACGCCGCCGAAAAATATCACCTGACCTTCGCCCCCGATCCCGCCAGCCACGACCGCTGCACCATCGGCGGTATGATCGGCAACAATTCCTGCGGTGTCCACTCCATCATGGGCGGCAAAACGGACGACAACATCGAAGCCCTGGAGATAGTCACATACGACGGCATCCGCCTAAGCGTTGCTCAGAATCAAATCCAAGCCGGAGCCACCACAGCTCGTGTAGGGGCGGACGCCTTCGTCCGACCCGCGACCCTGAGCGAAGCGATGGGGAGCGTGCCAGAGCCTGGGGCCCCATCGCAGCCAAGTGGAGACAGCCGCCCTCGGCTGTCCGGCGGCCCGGAACTATCGGGCCGCAGCGCCTTCGCTCGAGCAGACCAAATCGCCTCCACCCTAAAGCAAATCGCCGAAACCTACGCCGACCAAATCCGCCAAAAATTTCCCAACATTCCCCGCCGAGTCTCCGGCTACAACCTCAACTACCTGCTCCCCGGGAACGGCTTCCACATCGCCCGCTCGTTAGTAGGTTCCGAAGGCACCTGCGCCACAATCCTGGAAGCCACCTGCCGCCTCATCGAAAGTCCCCCGTCACGTGTCCTGGTAGTCCTCGCCTATCCCGACATCTACCAATGTGCCGACCACATCCCCGAAATCCTCGAGCACAAGCCCATCGGGCTCGAAGGCTTCGATGACCTGCTCGTCTACTACGAGCGCACAAAAGGGATCAACACGGAAGGGCTCGCATTGCTGCCGGAAGGCGGCGGATGGCTCATGGTCGAGTTCGGCGCCGAATCCATCCCCGGCGCAGAAATGCAGGCCCAGCGCCTGATCGACGCGCTGCGCCGCAGCCCCAATCCTCCTAACGTAAAGCTCTACTCGGGAGCAAACGCCAAGCGCGTTTGGGAAGTCCGTGAATCGAGTCTCGGCGCTACTTCGCACGTCCCCGGCGAGCCCCTCAACTGGGAAGGCTGGGAAGACGCCGCCGTTTCTCCCGAAAAACTGGGCGGATATCTCCGCGATCTCCGCAAAATGGTGGCCGCTTTCGGCTACAAAGGCTCGCTCTACGGACACTTCGGTCACGCCTGCGTCCACACGCGCCTCAACTTCGATCTGCAATCAAAAGAGGGAATCGCAAAGTATCGCCGCTTCGTCGAAGAAGCCGCCGACTTAGTCGTGATCTACGGTGGATCCCTCTCCGGCGAGCACGGTGACGGACAAGCCCGCGCCGAACTCCTTCCGAAAATGTTCGGCCCAGAACTGATGGAGGCCTTCCGCAAATTTAAAACCGCCTGGGATCCCGACTGGAAGATGAACCCCGGCAAGCTGATCGAACCCAACAAGCTCGACGAAAATCTCCGCCTTGGCGCGAACTACTCCCCGTGGCAACCACAAACACATTTCCAGTTCCCGCAAGATCATGGCAGCCTCTCGCACGCCGCTCTGCGTTGCGTCGGCGTAGGCAAGTGCCGCCGCGAAGAAGGCGGTGTGATGTGTCCCAGTTGGCGAGCCACGCACGACGAAGAACACTCCACCCGCGGCCGCGCTCACCTCCTGTGGGAGATGACGCAAGGAGAAGTAATCCGTGACGGCTGGCGCAGCGAAGAAGTCAAACAGTCGCTAGACCTCTGCCTAGCCTGCAAAGGATGCAAAAGCGACTGCCCCGTCAGCGTGGATGTCGCCACCTACAAAGCCGAATTCCTCTCTCACTACTACGAAGGCCGCCTCCGCCCCCTGAACGCCTACGCCTTCGGCAACATCGATTTCTGGGCGAGCCTGGCGTCGAAGGCCCCAGGCCTGGTAAACCTGACAACGCAGCTCCCATTCCTAAGCGACATCGCCAAAAAAGTCGGAGGCATCCCCGCAAAGCGCCGCATCCCCCCCTTCGCCCCGCAGACGTTCAAACAATGGTTCAGCTTGTGTAGGGGCGGACGCCTTCGTCCGCCCCGCGAGCGCCAGCGAGCGTGGTCGACCGCGTCACGTGAACCAGACTCACCGAATCCATGGAAAAACAGCCCCGAAGGGGCAGAATGTGAAAGCCCGGAGCAACCGTGGAAGAGCGCCGATTCAGCGCCGCGTCAGACGTCCGAGGAAGAAGGGGCTTCAGCCCCCGAGGTTCTCCTCTGGGCCGACACCTTCAACAACTACTTCCTCCCCCAAACCGCCCGCGCCGCCGTAGAGGTCCTGGAAACCGCCGGATTCCGCGTCCTCGTTCCCCAAGCCAATCTCTGCTGCGGACGGCCCCTCTACGACTTCGGCATGTTGGACCGCGCCGAACGCCTGCTCCTGGAAGTCCTCGATCAACTCGAGCCCGAGATCGAAGCCGGCATTCCCGTCGTCGGATTGGAACCGTCCTGCGTAGCCGTCTTCCGCGACGAACTCGCGAACCTCTTCCCCCACGACGCCCGCGCCCAAGCCCTGAGCAAACAAACATTCCTGCTAAGCGAATTCCTCGAACAAAGACTAATCCCCGGCGCGATGCTCCCACAACTCCCGCGCAAAGCCCTACTCCACGGCCACTGCCATCACAAATCCATCATGAAGATGACCGCCGAGGAATCCCTCCTGCACCGTCTCGGCATCGACTTCACAAGCCCCGCTCCCGGATGCTGCGGTATGGCCGGATCCTTCGGCTTCCACGCCGAGCACTACGAAATCTCCCAAACCATCGGAGAACTGGAACTCCTACCCGCCGTTCGTCAAGCCCCTGACGATTGGCTCATCATCGCCGACGGCTTCAGCTGCCGCGAACAAATCGCCCAAAACACGACCCGCCACGCCCTGCACTTAGCCGAGGTCCTCCAATTGGCCCTCCACCCCAGCGCTCTAGACAAAGACGACCCGTACCCCGAATCACGAGCGATCCGCGAACAAGAGCAGGAAATCCGCGCCTCCATGATCCGCGCCGCAAAAACCACAGGAGCCGTAGCCGCCGCGGGACTAGTAACTTGGCTCCTAACCCGCAAACGCTGACATCTCAAAGCAAGTGTGAGGACAGCTGCGCTCGGCTGTCCGTCAGCAGATCGGCAACAGCTTCCAAAGCAACAACTTACGACAACCCTACCCCAACTCCAACCTTTCTGGGACAATAGACGAAGAGCAATACGCCTCCGCTCTATTTGTCCGCCACCGAGTCTCTCCAACTGAGAACTGGTAACTGATAACTGAGAACTGCCCTATGGACCGCGAACTCACCACTATCGTTACCGCCGACGTCGCCGCCGCCCTCAGCAGTCAAGTGAAGGTCACTACCGAAGCGCCGGCGTCCGCCCCACTCCGGGGATCCATTCTCGTCCTCATCCAGTACGACGTCTGCGAAGAGATCCGCCTCGATGTCATCCGTCAGCTGCTGCAAGCACGCAACGCCCAAGCTACGTTCAAGAGCAGTCAGGCTCCGGGATACGTCCGCTACCAGCGTCCTCCCGTTGCCGACCGCCTCGAATCCCTCGTCCTCGATTCCGGCGAGCGCCTTACCGGAGAGATCAAGTACTTCGACTACGGCGTAGTCAGCCTGGTTTTCGAGCTCCCCTTCTCCGGTGACTGGGAGAAGCTCGTCGAACTCTCCGCCCACTGGACCTCCGACACCAGCTTCGAAAAGCTGGCCTCGCGCGTTATCCACCAGCGCCTCGAGCGCGCCGCCCCCGCGCTCATCAAGCCCTACAAGGAAGAAGACTGGCTGCAAGAGGATTACTTTATTTTCCACGTCCGCGAGATCGACGGATCCCCCACCGCCGACACGCTCTTGACCGCCCACAGCGACCAGATCGCCCAGGTCGTCCGCGGAGAAACCTGCACTCTCAGCGACGGCGAGCGCCAGGAAATTCTTCAGTCCCGCATCTCCTACTATCCGACCGACTTGGCCGTCATCGGATGGAATGCCGCCTTCATCTACGACACGCTCTCCGGCGCCGAGACCGCCATCCAGCTCCTGCAATACGCGAACTCGCAACTTCTCGAGTTTCGCCATTATGACGAACTGCTCACCCGCGAACTGGAAAGCGTCTACGACTTCCTCGAAAAAGGAGGCACCGGCCTCTGGTCCCGATGGCGCACCGCCCGCGCCGCCTCGAAACTCCACACGGTCCTGCTCGACGTCAGCGAACTCACCGAGCGCGCCGACAACGCCATCAAGTTCCTCAGCGACATGTTCTCCGCGCGTCTCTACAAACTCTGCGCCCAAAAAGTCGGAGTCCCCGACTACAAAGACCTGGTCAAAGAAAAACTCGACACCGCCGAAGATCTCTACCGCTTCATGATCGAGCAGTTCAACCAGTCCCGAGCCTTTGTGCTTGAGTTGATGGTGGTAGTCATCCTGATCATTGAGCTGATCTATTTCTTCAAGGGCCATCCCATCTAGCAGGCGGGCCCGATGCACAGTGTAGGGACAGCCGCCTCGGCTGTCCTGCGCATGTGGTTCATCTTCGATTTGGCTAGAATTTCACGCCGCAGATGTGCGGCCGGCGTGGATCAGGTCGGCAACCTTCTTTAGATCACGAACAAATTCCCTGCGCTGTTGCTCGCGGGCCTCGCTGTCGGGCGCGCGCAGGATGGAAGCTGGATGCGTCGTCGCCATGACGTAGGGCGCCAGATTGCTTTTCACAAGAATTCCACGCTCGCGCGTGACCCGAAAGTTTTTACCGAGCAAAGCTTGCGCCGCGCTGGCTCCAAGGCAAACCAGCACTTCGGGCCTCACAAGCTGCAGCTCAGCATCAAGCCAGGGACGGCACGCCTCGATCTCCGATTGGCGGGGCTTTTTGTGGATGCGACGCTTGCCTCGCTGAGCTGCGACCCATTTGAAATGCTTGACGACGTTAGTGACAAACACCTCGGAACGGTCGATTCCGACTTCGACTAATACCTCGTCGAGCAATTTCCCCGCAGGCCCAACAAAGGGGTGGCCACTTTTGTCTTCACTGTCGCCGGGCTGTTCGCCGACGAACATCACGCGCGCCGGAGTTGGACCTTCTCCAAAAACGGTTTGCGTCGCATTTCTCCACAGATCACAAGACTTGCACTTGTGGGCAGCCATTTGCAGAGTCGTTAGAGTCGGAGATGCTGGAATAAAATCTGCAGGCGTTCTTAAATGCGCGCGACTCGATGACTTGGTTCCTGAGCCACGCGAGCGCCTTATCCGCCGTGCCGTCATCGTTAGGTTTCTGTCCAACTACACCGAACCTTCCTTAGTCTGAGCGTCAGTTTCCTCGTTGCGACGCTCACCGACGGCTCCCCGCTTTCCGGTTCACCGGTCGGATCTTGTGATTGCGGAGGCTGATATTCGATGCTTTCGGCCGATCGCTGGCGAGACTTTTCCGGATCGGTTGCCATCATAGGTTTTGCCCTCATCCCTATTCCCGAAATGCCACTGTACTTTGGTTGTCATGGGGATGGATCAGGTTGGCAAAAAGACTCGGGACGCCGCAGGGAAAGAGGCTAATGCCAGATAGGATGGGAAGGGACGTGACAGCAAATCGGTTGCAGCGGCGAACCAATGCCTTGTGCCCCATCCCTAGTCTCTCCGCGCACGTAAGGATCGACGCTTTTTCTCGCCTTCCGACGGCAAGCCGAGTTCGGAGTAGGGACGGGACGCATCCGTCCGTCGGTCGCGAAGCGACCGTTGGCGATTCAGGGATTGATTGTCAGGAGTGGTAAGTGATTCAGTCCGACTGCAGCTTTCCGGAAGGCGTTGGTCCCGCCCGTCTTTCAACAAATTCCCTTGCGCCCGATAGCTTGCCAGCGGCCACCAATCGCAAATGAGCAACGTGTTGTCGGATCAACAGGCGGAGTTCGGAGAGGACCAGCCACGCGTCTTCGTTCTTCGCGGCCGTCGCGAGCAGGCAAAGGTGCCGAATCTTATCTTCCAATCGTCGATAGAACACATTAGAACGTTCTTAATAGGACGAGTGGCTGCATTGCTATAGAGGAGAGGCCGTATATCCAGGTCTACGACTTTACGTTGAATACTGGTCCTTCGAGCCTGCGGAATGACTGGGAGGCTCGCCTTGGATTGGACCGAGCTTCGAGTCTAACAAGTCCTTTAATTCCTTTACGAGCCGCGTAAACTCCTGTGGGTTGGCCTCTGTCTGGATGAGTGCGCACAACTGATTTATTCGTGCCCGGTCTTCAGGTGTCATCTCTTTCTCGCGGATTCCGCCCCTCTAGGGAATATTGGGAATGGCCTTCACCATTAGCAATTTGTATGGGGGCGCGCGGCCGTTATACCGATTACAACAACCGCTTTTCGGAAATGGGGATGGAACTCTGCCGCGCAAAGGGCAAAAAAGCGCGGGTTTTGGTGGGCCCACCAGGATTTGAACCTGGAACCAACAGATTGTTCATCGGCGTGTAAAAACCACTGATTTCAGCGACTTCCCAGCGCCGATTTTGGTCACAAGTGGGCAGATTTGGGCGCAGTTGTTACCCCAGATGTGACCTTGAAATTCACAGGAGACAACTTGCTTTACGCTGACTTTTTCTGAGCCGCCTTCACCTTCGCCCATCGCGCACGCTGCGCGGCGGCAATCTTCCTCCGGGCGGCGGCTGACATAACTTTCTTCTTGGGCATTGTGAGCACGTTCGGTTTCTGCCCGCTATTCCTACGCACTTTCGCCCATCGCGATCTCTGGGCAGCCGCGATCCTAGCCCTTCCTGCTGCTGAAATCTTACCCTAGTTCCACTCTTCCTCCCGTATGAGTCACCATTGAGCGCGGCGAGTGCCGCATCAAGGCGCTCGACAGTTCGCGCAGCCTGATCCCGTTCCTTCCGCAACTGCTGGACAACACCAGCCAAGTTAGCCATGAGTCCCCCTCGCCGGGGATTGTATCAAGGTGCAATACGCCGTCGATGACTTCGGGCGTGCTGATCTGAACGAATCTGATCTGACAGGAGCGCAACTTTCGTGCTCAAAGGGGGCTGTACCCAATGATCGATGATCTGAATCACGTGCTGCGGCAGATCGAACGTGCACAGTGACGTGGCTAGCATCGGCGAACCATAAACCAGCCAATGCGTTGGAGTCCAGCTTTCTACTTGGATCGGTACTGAAACGGCGCGGTAGAAGATCAGTTCACCGTGCCTCACATGTATTCCGCGTATCAAACCACCAGCCCAGTTCGTTGCCGTGGATGGTGCCGACTTCGTCTGGTACCGCGATCTCAGCTAATGACCTTAGTTATGTGGCTCGGCTCCGCACCGTATTCCCGATGACACACCGTGTCGTATCGTGGACGTAACGGTTGTGAATGACGGCATTTGAGAACGCCTGATCGCCTGATTTCCGGTATCTCGGCGGTTGGCTAGTTTGTTGCTCCAGAGTAAAGCATGAAGACGCACATTCTCCGCTTCGCTGTCGCCACTCTGGGCTTGCTTTTTTGTTCCACACTAGCGGTAGCTCAGGACAACAACGCCCAACCTCGGCACTCTTTTGGTTGTTCGAGCACGTCCGCTGAAAGCACCTTCAATGCCGAGCTTCATCGTCCTTCGAAACTCCAACTGCTGCCTGTCGTGGACGCTACCGAAATCCAGCAGGCGCAGACTCAAGCCTTCCACACCTTGTTCAGCAACATCGATGCTGCCAAGTACAAAATCAACCGGGTCGATTTCTACATCCATCATGACCGACCGACGGACTCGCTTCCCTACTCTCCGCTGACGATCTATGTGCGGCTCAGCGTTTCGGATCAGGCACTTTGGTGGAAAGTCGTCGAACTTGAGAAGGAAGGGCCCGAGCTAAGCCTTTTATTCGCCGACCTGCCAAGCCCAGAGGAGGAAAATCCGCAATCCCCTGCCACGATCCTGCCCGCCACTGGTGACCCAACGATCCCCAGTTTCGAAATGCAGTGGAGCAGCGTCCAACGAGGTACTTCCGTGGCTGAGATCGAAGCTCACATTTTGCTCGATCTCCAATTGCCACAGCCCCACGTTGCTGCCGATCTCTCCTGCAACTCCATAGAAGCTTTTGGCGTCTGTGGTGTCTGGGACGCTCAAATGGAGAGCCGAAACAACTACGAATGCGATTGGATCAAAGCCGATAACGATTTTCGCTGTGAAGCGACCGTCTGGAATGACAGAGTCACCAAACGGCAGACAAAATCTTGGTTTCAACTGCTCAGCGGCAACGATATTCCGTTTTCGGTGTCTCCGGGCAATCCTGCCACACTCCAACAATTCGCTGCATTTGCGGAGCGTGATCCAAGCTGGCGAACCCGACAAATTGAACTCCCCGGACTTGGCAAGACCTCCCACATATTGCGCTTACCCGTCCTTCAGAATCGTGTCATCCACGTATTCGGCACGTATGGCGCCCCCGCTCCCTTTGGAGCGTGGTTTTTTTATGTCGTGCTGAACAGAGACCACGCTGCCGAACTTGGCTACATTCCAAGCGTTTCTCTCTTTGAACACGATCCTGAGGGCAAAGCCCGATACTTGGAAGCGACGTTTGAGAACAGCGTTTCCGGAAAGCAGGCCCTGCCCACTCCGGCCAGCGAGATCAAACTTGGTGGAGAACTTAGCTTTGGGGTGAAGCAATTGTTCACCGATGCCTTAACCCACATCTATCAAATAACGGCACGCGAGGATCAGATCACAGACGGCAGAGATCAGATGACAGTCGGCGGAAATGGCGGGCGAGCAGTTTACTGGCTGGCAATTGAAGACCAGCAATCTGAGGATAGAACTCTTTTCGGCATGACCAGAGTTGCAAGCAACGGGCTCTCCTACGTCGGGTGCGCACGTCAGCGCACAGAAGCCTCCGCTGCCGTCATCACGATTCAAGAAGGACTCGACTTCCGCGCGCTGGTTGATGTCGAGCCGTCACACACGAGCAGCGAGGCTACCGAAGGCTTCACGCCCCCTGACACCGAGAACGGTGAAAAGGTCGAGGATCAGTGCGCTTATTCAGTCGATGTCGAATGGAACCACAAGCAATGGCTCACACATGAACCGAAGTTGGAGTGCGGTTGCACATTCAGTCCTCGCGAGATCAGTATAGCGGACGACGGTTCGATCACGGCGAAACCAGCCCAAGTCGGGAGCGGTCCCAACTGACACTGGTGCGGAGAGACATGTGGGGTCATCGAGGAACGTGGTAGGCAGGCATTCAGTTCACTGCCGCCCCGCCGCAGCACTTTTTGTATTTCTTCCCCGAACCGCAAGGGCAAGGGTCGTTCCTACCAACCTTGGAAGCGTTGCGCCGGGGTTCAGGTGCATCGACGCCGAGATCGCCTTCCCGCTCTTTCCGAAAATACTCGTAGGCGTTCATCAACCCCGCTGCCATGAAAGCGATGACCTGCTCGCGTTTGTCAGGCGTAATCGGATCGGGTCGCATCTCCGGGTCTTCGTCGTGCTCGTGATAGAACATCATCATCGGGATCAGGGAGCCACCATATTTCTCGTCGTTGATTAGCTCAGCCCAGCCATCGTGCCGCATGGCATGCCGCGCATGAAACCACGCGCCCAGTCGTTGCCATGAGCCACGCCGTCCTCGTCCTGTAGCAGAAGCGGCACGTAGACCTCGTCCTTGAACAAGGTCGAGGCGATCTCGTTCCAGTGCCGCATCATCAGTCCCAGAATTTCATTGGCTTCGTCGAGGCTACCGAACTTGCAGGCTTCCGATGTCTCGCCGCCGAAGACCTCCGGGTAGTATTCGCTGGGCATCACGGTCGTCGGGCCTGCGATGAGGGCGGCGCTGGCTTGCATTGCTCGTGAAAACCTTGCCATTGAAAAGGATCAGGTCGGTGCTTGGCGTCTGGGCAAGAACAACAGGATGCAAGGCATTGAGGGCAAGGATTCCCGAGGCAAGAATGAAACGAGCGGTTCGCATCGTGCATCTCCAGTGTGCAAGATATTACCAAGCGGAAAGCGCGTTGGCGAGTGGGCAAGGCAGAGCCTATCTTGTAGTCGAAAGCTCCATGTACTCATCCGCACCTACGAGCTTCAGAACGAGCCGCACCGGAATCGGGAATCGTCGCCGTGTGGGATCGCGCACGACTTTCGGCGCAGAAAGCTGATATTTCTTACCGCGAGTTTTGAGCTCGCAACCGCCCTCCGCGAGCACGTTCCTCACCCACTCGGATTGGCTGCTGTAGGTTAACGCGATGATGAAAGCGGTCGGCACTCGAAAGACATTTACCGGAGTTCTGTAGACCTTCCCCGACTTGCGACCCACATGCGTGAGAATGCCAAACCCCGGAAGCCAGCCCGCAAACAAACTGGTGATTCGGTTCGTAAAGGCGATGTTGATCTTCGCCAGCCACCGCTTGCGGAAGCGCATCATGAGAACGCCTGAGGCGGCGATGGCGATGATTATGATGGCTCCGGCGCTCAAGTCCCCGCCGTCCTTCCGTGCTCTCGTTAAAAAGCTATGCGACCACAGTAGAGGCTCGCTGAACGGGCTGTTTCGCCGGAGCCAACACGATCAAAGCTACGCCGATAACGACGAGCACAGCGGAGCCGATGAGTTCCCCGCGTGCGATCAGATTAGCGAATGCCTGCCCCGCCATAAGAATTGCATGGACGAAGCTCGACCATGCCGTGAAGGCGATCAGGCTCCGATTCGCTGACGGGTTACGGGACGCAAGCAGCAAGAAGATTCCGAGAGTGACGTAAACGCTGAGCATCATCGCCAGCGCAGGCTCTTGCTTTACAAACATCATCAAGGGATAAGCAAGACCGCAAAAGATCAAGCCCACCACGACCAACACAACCTTCAGCGCACGTTCTCGACGCACAGTACCTCCTCCATTGCCGTAACCGACAACATGATAGCCCGAACACTATTGCCGCTTCGCTTACTGGGCTTTGGCTTCTTTTCAGGATGGGGATGTCGGGGTTCTCCCAGAGTTGCGAGCCAATGCACGTCTGATTGCGTCAGCCATCATACGGAGCAAGTCACTTCGCGGATAGAAAGCGGAGTATCTCGCGCATCACGCGGTCTGCTTGATCCGTTTGGAAGAGGAACTGGGCGTGCGCCGAGCCATCCAGAATAATCAGCCCTTTTGGTTGGGGAGCTTTCTCGTACTGCGCCTTAATCCCGGGGAGGCGTGGTCCGTCGCCGCTTGCATCATCGCGTGCCACAATGAACAGGGTGGCTGACTTGAGCTTGTCGGCAGGTCTGTTAGGCGCGGCACCGAGGAATACCACGCGATCAATCTCACCCGGCTGTGAAGTGATCGACGCGTCGCCAGCAGCCCCGCCTCCCATGCTGCCCCCGACTACCGACACGCTCTTCGCGCCAGTCTTTCGCAGGTAGCGGACGGCAGCCAGAACATCTAGCTGAAGAGGTGCGCCCATCGGGTCGGAGTCGCCGGGTCCTCGCGATTTGCCGTACCCTCGGAAATCTAACGCCAGCACGCGAAAGCCTGCTGCCGTCAGCGTTCGCGCCTGTTTAGCCCAGCTCTCCTTATTGAACCGACCACCGTGCGCCAGCACGACGCCTCGGTCGCCTTCTCCGTAAACATCAGCATAGACCAAGCCTCCGTCCTCGGTAGTAAAGGAGACCGTCTTTTGCGCGGCGGCATCTCCCGCAATCAAGTACACCACAATGAGGGGAATGAGCCTACGCACTGGATCGCAGTTCTCCTGACTGTTTCGCCGGAGCCAGCAAGATCAGGACTGCACCGATGCCAGCAAACACAGCCGAAGCGATCAGCAAACCTTGGCGCTCGTTTGGAAGGTGAACTGCCATGACCGTCATGACGGTGGCATGAGCAATATTCAACCATGCCGCGAAGACGATCACTCCGTGATTCGCTGACGGATTACGCGCAGCCAGCAGCAGGAAAATCCCTATCATGACATAAAGACTAAGCCCCATTGGCAGGGAGTCCTCCTTGTTCGCCTGCCAACCACTGCGCACAGACGTAATCAAGGGATAAACGCCAGCGCAAAAGAGCAATCCCACTATTACCAGCACGACCTTGAGCACCCGTTCTCGCTTCATCGTCCCTCCTCCCGGTCACAAACTTGTGAGCCATGCCGAGCAAGCCCCGCAGGACATCAGGTGTGACGCGGGACAGTCGAACCAGCACGGCGCTATAGTTGAGATAGTGGTCGGTGACGTAGTAAACATCGGGAGCCGCTGCAAGCAATTCGGCGCGGTCGTCGAAGCCGACGCGTACCATAAGCGAATTCGGCTCAGCCGAGCGATTCTTAGGCACGCATGCCAAGAGTTTCCCGTGAACCTTGAGTGCGGGCGAGCCGTATGCCGTGCTTTCCTCCACGCCGGGCAACCCCAAGCCGATCTTCCGCACGATATCGAAGTTAATCGTGCCCCCGTGTTTCTTCGAGGTTTTGATCTGCTTCGACGATCTTCCAGCCACTCTTGATCCAGACTTCGACGTTCGTGCGCCCGGTATTTTGCCGATCCGAGGGTCTCCAGCCAGCACAAGCTCGCATGCCCGCAGTGCCGCTGATTCAAAGTCAGACGCATCGACTGGTAAGACCTGCCAACCCGTTACGCGTTTGCCCAATACTTGAATGGATCGCATGTTCGGGAACTCACGCCGCAAGCTCTGGTGGTGTTCTTGGATAGTGGCGAGCCATACTCCATTATCCGCAGTGCTCTTAGGCTTGTCCCGTAGGATCAACACGATTTTGTCTCCTATATAGATTGCAAGGCAGCCAAACATCGGACGCGTGTACGGCGATAGTGTGGAAATCGCATCAAGCACGAATGCGTGTGGAATAGGCTTGCGCTGCTTGCGCAGCAAACTCGCATCCAGAGCTTCGGGGGAGACGTGTTTTCTCTCAGTCATACCCGTGCCCTCCAGCCTAGTCCGCACAACTGGTGGGAGTTTACACCCAGGAACTCAACCCAAAACAGGAGGGCTCTATTGCAGCTTCGCGTGCTCGGCTTTGGCTTCCTTCAGGATGGAGATGTCGAGGTCGGCGTCTTTCCGTAAACTTCCCCATGCGAAGTCTTGCTAGTGGTGCTCCGCCCCCCTTTTTCTTCTTGTAGAATAATGCCCTGCTTACTTCAATTCGTCTATTAGATGTTCCAATTCCCGCTCGATGGATTTTAGCTGTTTTTGCTCATTAGGCTTACCTGATAGTTTTGCATCGGTGTTTTTCAGGTCCTCTAGCGCCAAATCCAGCTCCTCTCTTGCGCCGTCTCCTTTTCCGACGATAATCTTTGGGTCGTCAGTGTGGGTCTGGTGTGTCGCGTGATCGAAGACAGCCACAGAGTACTTATAGGTGTACGAAGGGACTTGGCCTATGTTCCCTCCGATTCCTTTAAGCTCATCGGTTTCGGAACCCTCAAATGCGTACACAGCCCCACCACCTGTATCGGTGAATGGAGTGTTCTTGACAAAAAGAATCGTTAGCCTATGGGAAGGACCATGCGTTTTGGCCTGCCACATTACGCTCTCACCTGACTTCACTTGCAGGCTTGAGGCGTCTTTCGGAGGATTGCCGACCCAGTATGAGATTTTGTTTGGCGTCGTGACGATGTCGATAGTCACCAAATGGTCGGGGGCTGGTGCTGGAGCAGATTGGGCAAAGCTTGAACCCTTTGTTGAAGCAACAGAACTTGCGACGGCCACGCTACTCGCGGCCGCAAGAAACTGCCTGCGGCTTACGTTCGTACCTGATTTCTTCAACATGAAGGCCTCCGTCACTGTTTCGCAGCCTCTTACTTGAACGAAACGGCTTCCCCGACTAACAGTCGGAACTCCGGTTCAGACCGCAGGCTCGCCAATTCGGGATTGGCGACGAGTTGCTCGCGTGGGTAACCAGCATGCACAGATTTCTCAAGCCACTTGAGCGATTCCTGTTTTTCCCGCGCTTCTAAATGCACAAGACATGCTATACGAAGAATGTCCACATCGTTGGGATTTACCTTCAAGGCCCGCACCAGATATTGCCGGGCTCCGATGGCATCACCAATTCGAGAATGGTAGAGCGCAAGCGAACTGAGCACGTCACTGTCGCTCGGATTCACTACCAATAGTTTTTCGGCAAGGAGAATCGCTTGCTCATAGGCTTTCACCGCTTTATCTGATTCTCCGGGAATCATTCGATACGCATCTGCCAAATTGCCCCAATAGTCGTACTTCTGAGGCCGTAGCGCAATCGCTTTTTGCGTAAATTGCACGTCCTCATTGAACCGTCCCAGAAAGAAGCTCATGGCTCCCATGTTGGAATAGAGGTCGGAGTTGTCTGGCGAGACTTGGAGCCCCTGTTGGAAGTATTTTCCCGCCACCTCAAATTGGCCCATGTTGAAATAAGCATCGCCAACGTTCATGTAGCCCCATACATTGTCGGGAACAAGCTCCGTGACTTTACGCCATGCTTCGGCCGCTTCGCTGTAACGCGAATGCTTATTCAGAAAAGCTCCGAGCAGGTTGTAGCAATTCCAACAACTGGGTCGAAGTCCGATTGCGCGGCGAAACATTTGCTCACCTTCAGCAATGCGTCCGAGCGAATCGTAAGTGTCACCAAGTCCGAGATAGGCATTCAAATTCTCGGGATCGATTTCTAGCACACCCTGAAAGGCGGATATTGCAGCCTGAGAAGCGCCTGTTTGCAGACTTAGATTCCCAATCGCCAACTGTACTTCCGGCAGTCGGCTGTCAAGAGTTTCGGCAGCTTTTACAGCAGCTTTCGCCAGTTCTGCCCATTGAGGGTCTTTGGTCGCGCTGTATTTGTGCCAGTAGGCTTGCGCTAGAGCAGCCTGCGCTTGTGCGTAATTGTGATCCTGTTTGATTGCATGATGAAAAAGCGTTATAGCAGTTTCGACATTCTCTAGGCGTTCGTATCGCTGCAAGTAGCCGATCCCCTGAACATAGAAATCATAAGCGGTCAGGACGGTTGTGCCATGATCCGTTAGGGATGACCCAACGACGCCCGAGGGCGTAACTTGCAGCATGCGGAGCGCCTTTACGACGACTTGATCTTGGAGGGAAAACAGATCGTCAGCGCGTTCTGTGATAGTGTCCGTTCGAAGCTGTCGCCCAGTTTTCGTGTCGATGAGACTGAGGTTGATGCGGGCAGCGTGTTCAACATGCTGCCAACTCGCAACGAGAACAAGATTAGCACCAAGTTGAGTTCTTGCTTTCTCAATGCTGGTAACATTCTTTGCCCGTGTCTCAAGTGCCGAAGGTACCTGCAAAGAGGGCTCACTCGCGAGCTTAGCTGTAACGGTCTCAGTAAAACCGTCGCAGTACACCTGTTCATCAGACCCACCGCCGACCGCCGTGAAGGGGAGCACCACAAGATTTTTCTGATTGGGAACACTTGCACCAACCCATGTTCGCCAAGTTCCATGACCATAGTGAACAATCACAATGCCCACTATGAAAGTGCAGAGCAAGATGCTCACTACTCCAAGGACCCAATTTCGGATACGCGAATTTCGAGCGGTGACTGAGACCCTTGAACTACTCCCATTCCCCGGCTCCGCTGGCTTGGTTCCGAGACCACGTGAGGCGGAATCGCGCTCAAGACGCCTGAGATCAGTGCCCATCTCCGAAGCGTGCTGGTAACGGAGGCTGCGGTCCTTCTCCAGCGCCTTGTTGGTGATCCGTTCCAGCTCCGGAGACACGTCGGGATTCAGGCGCAACGGGGAGACTGGTACCCGGTTCAGAATGGCGTCGAAAACCACTCCCGCACTCTCGCCACGGAACGGCAAGAGCCCGGTCGTCATTTCATAGAGCACAATTCCAAATGAGAACAAGTCGGTTCGGGGATCAAGGTCTTTGGCACGGACTTGTTCTGGTGACATGTAAGCGACCGTGCCGACGGCTGCTCCGGGGCTGGTCAGATGCGCCTCCAAAGTCAGGGTGGATTGCTCTGCCGCTCCAGCCACTCCGTCCATGGTCAGAGGAGGCATAATTTTCGCCAATCCAAAATCCAGAATCTTGGCGTGTCCGCGCTTGGTAATGAAGATGTTGGCGGGCTTGATGTCACGGTGAACGATTCCTTGGGCGTGTGCGGCATCGAGGGCATCAGCAATTTCGATGGCGAGAGAGAGCGCCAAGTCGATTTCCATCGGTCTGCCTGCAATTCGGTACTTCAGGGTCATGCCATCCAGAAACTCCATCGCGATGAACGACTGGCCATCGTGGCTCCCAATTTCGTAGATCGTGCAGATGTTCGGATGGTTCAGTGCCGAGGCAGCCTTCGCCTCCCGCCGAAAGCGTTCCAAAGCCTGCGGGTCTTGTGCTAGGTCTTCAGGAAGGAATTTCAGGGCGACAAAACGATGCAGCGATACGTCCTCAGCCTTGTACACCACACCCATGCCGCCGCCACCCAGCTTCTCGATGACGCGGTAATGGGAAACCGTCCGCCCGACCAGTTGGGATGGGGTAGCCATTAGCGGGAATCTTAGGATGGGACGGGGCGGGGGTCAATCGCCCATGATGCAGGAAGCGGCTATTGCAGCTTCGCGTACTCGGCTTTGGGTTGCTTCAGGCGCCGCTGTTCTTGGCGCTTCAAGCCCGCTTGTTAAGAATGGCATGATTCCAAAAGCGAATCAGCCCAAAGCGCCGATTGAGGCAGCGCAAATCGCTCAGGCTGTAGCGATTCAAAGCACTGCTGTGGAACTCGACATCGACAAACTTGTCGGACAGATACAAAACGAATGCACCTATCCCGCCGAGTTAAAGTGCGTTTTCAGACCCCGGTAAAAAGCCATCGATCACCAAGGTCATCGCTGATTTCCTTGCTGATGACAAGCACCGCGTGCTCCGAATATCTCTTCGTTACTTGCCATCTTCTCTTAATGCTCCTGAACTTGTTGCGAACGCGATTGGAAGGTTCTTGTTAGCTACAGCAAAGACGGGCAAGTTCCTAAAGCAGCCAGTGATTTTGTTCGTAGATGAAGCGCATCAGTTTCTCAACAAAGTGCTTGGTGACGAAAATCAGCCGTATCCCCTCGATTCGTTCGAACTAATGGCAAAGGAAGGCCGCAAACACTCGCTGAACCTTTGCTTGTCTACCCAAAGACCGCGTGACATACCAGAAGGCATTCTCAGTCAAATGGGCACACTAATCGTTCATCGATTGATCAACGACAGGGATAGGGAAGTCGTCGAGCGTGCATCGGGCGACATCGACCGTTCTGCTGCTGCATTCCTGCCTACGTTGGTGCCGGGAGAGGCTGTCGTGATTGGCTCGGATTTCGCAATCCCTCTCGTCATAAGCGTATCGCAACCCTTGGCGAAGCCAGTCTCGAAGGGGCCAGATTTTCAGGGAAGCTGGCAATTGAAACCCAAGGTCAACCCCCCCAAAGTGATAGATTAGTTGGTCTTTTCGGATCACCGAGTCAGCGGGCTCGAATCGCAATCGTCGCAGCAAACGAACCTATTTTGTAATCGGGTATTGCAGAGCGAATCGAGTCTCAGTGCGGAGAGTCTGGTGCCCACAGAGCAAATGTCTGGCAGTTCTCTTGACGCAGGATTCCTGCGCTTCCGGTAGCCTACTGAACACAGTTCGTTCCGTTCAGTTAAAGATGGGCTGATGCTCGCCGACGCTCCTCCGCGCAAAGGGAACCGTGTAGAATTCTCAGAAAGCGACCGCCTCAAAACGCTCGACCTCCCGCGAGACGGGGCATTGACGAAGATTGGCCAGCGCCTCGAATCCGCAATGAAGACGGACAGGATTCGAGATGTTCGGAGCGCCTGCACCGCTTTTCTGGAGACCGCCTCAAAGTTCTATGAGGTCCCGCTGTGTGGGCTCCGGGTACTTGCCGCGAGACCTTTACGATCTCGTGAGCATGGGACGTTCGAACTCTTTGGTGATTACACTCCCGATTCCATGCTTATTCGCGTCTGGATGCGGACGGCGGTTCGCAAAGAAGTCACATCGTTCGGTACATTCCTGAGCACTCTCTGTCACGAGTTCTGTCATCATCTCGATTTTAAGAAATTCGGATTTATTAATTCGTGGCACACGCGGGGCTTCTACGAACGGGCAGGCGTTCTCTATCACCATGCGAGGGGAACGCCATTCAAGAAGCTGTTCTGGGTTCCCGTGGCAGGCGGGCGCTGGCGAATTGATTGGCAACGAACAAATGAGTCAGGAAAGGCGGATGTTTCCAATGTTTGACCAATTCCGACTCCATCCTAGATGATGGATCACCAACCGATGTCGAACAAACCGGAACATGCCTAAAGTCCGAATGATCGCCTTCCTGCTCATCTTCGGCGGTGCAGTGTTCGGCGCACTGGGAACCATACATGCCATCTACACTTTTCTCGATCTGACAAACCCGCGACGACTCGTCCCTGTTGATCCTTCAGTCGCACAAGCGATGGCACATTCGGCTCTCAGACTGTCGGGCGGACGCACGGACATGTGGAGAGCTTGGATTGGTTTTAACTTTAGTCACAGCCTTGGTTTGCTGATAGTTGCTGCGCTGGCGGTCTGGGCTGGGTCACGACCCACGACGCCCCCTGTCGGCATCGTGCCAGCATTGACAGTCATCGGCTGCGCCTATTTAGTTCTCTGCTTGCGCTACTGGTTTCGCTCTCCTGCTATCGGCGTTGCCGTCGGTACAGTGTGCTTTGCCGCCGCATGGCTCCTGTCGCTGCGGTGAGTCGCCGCCAGCCTGTCTCATGAGGGAGGAATCAATGCGCCAGATGGCTGAATTCATCTCTGTCCTCTCGTGTGCCCTGTTCACCGGAGCCGCAATCTACAACACCTTTGTCGAACATCCGGCGAGGATGCAGTGCGGAGTGGAGATAGCTGCTATTGAATTTGTGCCAAGCTATCGACGAGCCACTGTGATGCAGGCGACCTGCGCAGCCGTGGGTCTGTTGTCATCGCTCGCAGCATGGCTCACCGGGGCGACATTCTCATGGCTTGTAGGCGGGGTGCTCTTGGGATCAGTCATCCCGTTCACATTGATCGCGATCCTGCCAACCAACAAGCGGCTGCTCAGCCCCACATTGGATCGGCGCTCAGCCGAAGCGGAGCGTCGGCTCACACGATGGGGCAGGCCGCACGCCGTGAGGAGCGTGCTCAGTGGATTGGCTTTGCTGCTTTTCCTCTACTTGCTGATCCTTCGCAAGGCTACATGAGCGTTACTGTGCGAAAATCCTTAGCGGAAAGAACATGAACCCGCCATTCCGCTCCAAACAAGAAGTCGTCATAAATGCGCCATTGGAAACGGTGTGGGAATTTGGCATGGATATAACGAGGATTTCAGCGTTCCACCCTCGCGTAGTCAAAGTGGAACTACTCTCAGGTAAGGCTCGTCGCGAACCCGGCGTATCATACCGATGCCTTCTCGCAGGCGGAAAACACACGTGCGTTGAGAACATCGAAATCATTCCCATGCAGAAGATCGTCACTGTATTGCCGGAGGACACGTTCGGAATAAGCAAGATATTGCCTGACTACGTAGTCGAAACGACGGTTCATCGCATCGGGCAATCTTCTACGAAGATGGAGATCAGCCATTACTACTCCACACCGACCCTGAAAGCCAAGCTGCTGAACCTAGTCGCGAGACGAAAAATTGCCCGCGAAACTCAAGACACCCTGAATGGAATGAAAGCTGCGATAGAGAGTGCCCAAGCAGAACGGAGTGCTTAGCATAAGCCCCGGTATCGTCCACAGGGAGGAGCGGACACGCGAGCAACACAACTCAGGTACGCGATTTAGTTTGTCGCCGAAACCGGGGAGCGTGATCGTGGCGATCAGATAGACGCTACCGCACTTGTTCAATAGGAATTCGCAATAGCAAGCCCTCCTTGTAGTCCGTTATCCAAAGTGAATCGAAACCAAGGCGCAAAGAGTCTCCTCCGTTGCCGACCCACTGTTTCGCAACTCGATTTGTCTTCGCATCAATGCGAGTAAGGGGAACCTGAAAGACCGAAGACCAAACAGAATCGGCTCCATAGCCTATGTCGCCGCCTGTGCCGGGTGTGCCCAGTTGAATCGTAGCCACCAGTTTCCTGCTCTTTTCATCAATGCGGCTGACGGTTCCGTCGCCTTGGTTCAACGTCCAAATCGAACCTCCCCCAGCCGTGAGAAAGCGAGGCTTCGATCCGACAGGTATCGACTCTAGTACCTTGCCCGTAGCGGTGTCCACGGCGGTGAGAACATTGTTTTCGACTCCGGTGATCCAAACTATGCCGCCACTAAACACCGGATTAAAGGAACCGGGTGGAATGAGAATTCGCTCTCGCACGTTGTTTGTGGACGGATCGACTCGGACTAGATTCCCATGTTGGTCTGTCACCATCCAGACGCTATCCTCACTTGCCGCGATCCCGCCCTCCGCACCCGCTGGTGCAATCGGAAGTGTTGCGCTGATCGCGTTCTTCGTGGCGTTGATTCGAACAAGAGCGGGCTTACTCCCGCAGATCGGAACCCACAGGCTGTCAAAGCCGAATGCCAGACCGGAGCAAGCCTCGCCGGGGATTCTTGCTCTGGCAAGGATCTTGTTGGTCGCGGGATCAATTCGGACGATGTCATTCGGTTTCGTGCTGGCGACCCACACAGCATTTTCAGTCACCAGAACCCAGTCGGCTGTACCACCAATCTTGATTGTGACGGACGGTCGTATCGACGTATAAGAAACCTGAACTTCTTTGATCCCCGGTTTTGGGACGCTGCGCTCAGTGCCGGAACCCTGCATGAGCGGGATTGTTAACACTGCCAGAAGCGAAATTACGAATTGTGGAGCGTTCAAGATCACGGCTTGACTCCGATCAAGTTAGCGAGCATACCAGTCCGAGTGCGGTGACCATCGGCTGCACGATAGGCACTGGGTTTCAGCGAACTGGTGAAGCCATGCGGGCAGAAACCAAGAAGTCTGGGGAGAAACCTGGGAAGAAATGATGTTCATGCTTCGCTGGGCGCGGTTTGAGGCAACTTCATTTGTTCGCTCACGATGGGTACCGGAGCAGTTGTTCGGAGGAAGGACAGGGTTAGTGACGAGGCCAGCATGCTGCTACCGATGAATATCAGGCTGGCATGAATTGAACGGGTCGTGTCATTCAGATACCCAACGATGGAGGGGCCCAAGAACGCGCCCAGTCCCCCGACCGATCCGATGACACCGACCACGGCGGCTGCGGTGGTTGCCGAGAGGAACGTCGAGGGTATCGCCCAAAACGTGGGGTAAACAGCTTGATAAAAAAGGTAGTAGAGCGTGAACAGACTTACCACAAGGGCAAAATGTCCCGGCAGTATCGCGATAAGCAAATAACAACAACCTGCACCGAAAACCGGAACGACTGTGTGCCATTTCCGTTCCCCTGATCTGTCCGAACGCCAAGAATTGACAAGCAAGCCCACCAGTCCCGCGAAGGCTGGAAGCATGACAAGTCTCGCCACAGTCGTTGCAGGAAGGTTCGAGAGACGCTGGAGAAATGTGGGCATCCAGAAAGCATTAGTGATGCCCGACATGAGAAAGAAGAGATAGCCCGTCATGAGTAACAGCAAGCGAGAGTCTTTGCAGGCATCCCAGAAGTTCAACCGCCCGCCCTTTGCCTTACCGGCGTTATCAGCAGCGATTTCGCTGAGGGTGACGGAGCGTTCGGCTTCGGGCAGCCAAACAGCTTCTGAGGGTTGATCCGTGAGGTAGAAAAAGGTAACGACACCGCCTGCTACAGCCGGAATCCCCTCGACGATGAAGAGCCATCGCCAACCCGAAAGGCCTAATAAGTGGAGCGAGAGCAGCCAACCAGCGACAGCGGAGCCAATGAATGAACCAAACGGAGCCGCTGCGTAGAAGCCTGAAAATGCTCGTGCGCGATCCTTCAGCGTAAACCAGTGGGTGAGGTAAACGATGATTCCGGGGAAAAAACTGGATTCGGCGGCTCCCAGAAGCAGACGAACAGCGTAAAACTGGTGCGCA
Source organism: Candidatus Sulfotelmatobacter sp. (assembly GCA_035568275.1). Classification (GTDB taxonomy): domain Bacteria; phylum Acidobacteriota; class Terriglobia; order Terriglobales; family Acidobacteriaceae; genus Sulfotelmatobacter. The sequence goes on along the minus strand of DATMOO010000323.1, from coordinate 141 downwards.
TTTTGGATAAAGGCGGTGAGCAGGGTAATCAATCCCCACAAGACCACAATACCGGAAATCCACTTGCGGGCACTCCAACGCTCTACAAGAATGACACCGGGAATTACAAACGCCAAATACGTGAGATTGAAGAGACTCACG
>DATMOO010000322.1:0-5672 GCA_035568275.1 Candidatus Sulfotelmatobacter sp. | reverse complement strand
CGCATCGACGACGGTCACGGCGCCCCTGTCTCTCCATCCGGCAACTTGAGCATCCCGATCTTGGAACTCTTCGATTCCTATGCTCCTTTGCTCGACCAGCCCCAACTATTGGGATTTACAACCCACTTCACACTAATGACTCGGAGCTCGCGATGTCTTCACGAATAATGCGGGTTAGTGAAGTATCGATCGTGATGCTGACGGTGAGAACATTAGCGAGCAGTTCGCACGAACGCCTGCTTCCCGGTTGGGCGAGGCGCGAGCTCAAACGAAGTGGACAACAGGAATCTGTGAAATGCCCCTACATTGCCTGTGGGCGCAGGTCCGGCGGGATACGCGATCGAGAACTGTCGTGAGAGCTTCAACCCGCGGACACGCGCAATCTTCAGCGTCCCCAGCGACAGTTGATTGCGCACAGCCCACCGTGAAACGAACGTCACGCCGAGACCCGCCTCCACTGCGCTCAGTAAACCTTCTGTCGAATCAAGTTCCATTTGGATTCTCATATCTTTTTTCCTCAGCCCCGTAGCTACGATCGCCTTCTCGACCACACGTCGGGACCCAGAGCCGAATTCTCGCATCAAAAGTGGTTGTTGCTTCAAGGACTCGATGTCAATCTCCTGGTCTGCCCATTCATGGCTTGTGGGAACTACGAGCACCATATGGTCCTGGAAGAATGGCTCGATGTTGAGATCCTTGCGTTGGTCCGGTCCTTCGATTAAGGCGACTTGTATCTGGTGTGCTACGAGGTCATCCAGCATCGTTTTAGTGTTACCGCTGCGGGCGACAATCCGAATCCGTGGATGGGCCTTGATAAAACCCGCGATAAAGTTTGGCAGAAGGTATTGCGCAATCGTTTGCGAAGCCCCGACTGCCAATTGTCCTGCCTGTTCTCCCGAGGCTTCCGCAACGGCGGCAAAGGCCTGATCGGAGATCTCTTTCATCTGATCGGCCAGCGGCAGCAACACCTTGCCGCCCGCGGTTAGGGTAATCCATCCTCCGCTTCGATCGAAGAGAGGAACCCCGAGTTCGTCTTCGAGGGCCTTCACTTGTTGGGTCACAGCCGGTTGAGTCAACAATAGCTCCTCGGCTGCTCGGCTGAAGTTCAAGTGATGCGCAACCGTTCGAAAGACTCGGATTCGGAAGTTTTCTAGCACGACATGTTCATACCGTTTCTTTATGGAGAGCTAGGTGTGCTTGCCATTTGACGATAGGTTCGTTGCCGATTCTCGGTCCGTGTCTTGATCGTTAAAGCGGTGTTCCTGCCGAAGCATCGAGTATTTTGGCGCCTCGATCCAAATGCGGAAGACCGGCCATCGCCACCACACCAGAAGCAGCGCAAACATAATGGCTGTTGTTAAGATCACAATGAGATTAATCATTGCCCCTCGTTCTCCTGAGGTGGGTCGTAGAGAGAACGCACGAATTCCAGCAGTGCGTGCCGCTCATCTGCGCTGAGTTGGTTCCGCCACGGAGGCATTGCCGTACCCGGCACGCCATTTTCCAAAACATCCCACGCCCGTTCTTCAGTAGGCTTCTTAAGGTGGAAATTTGTTGGTGCTGGAGCGAGGGCGCCGGCTGCTGGCCCGTTACCCTCTCCGGTCACCCCGTGGCAACTGGCGCAAGTGGCTGCAAAAAGCGCTTTACCCAGCCCCGCGGCTTCTTGTATTCGCGGCGTCGCGCCCGGAGCGTTCACGCTTTGAATATACGCAATAAGAGCGCGCAGATCTTCGGTGGGCAGCTGGCGCCAGGGCGGCATGGCGGAGCCTGCGACTCCATTCCACAGCACGCTGCTCAGTCGCTCATCGGAGAAGCGGGCAGCAGTGAGGTTCGCCGGTTTGGGCAATAGACTCGCCGAAGCTTTGCCATCGCCTCCTCCGCCGGATCCATGACACGAAGCACAATTCGCGGCGAAGAGGGCTCCTCCGCGGCTCACTTCTTCCTGCAAGTCGCCTGGATCCGCTGCAGGATGCAGAATGGGGGCACTGAGACTGTATCCTCCTACCATGGCAATCGGAACGGCAGGAGGCGTAGCTCCGGCTAAGGGTTCGTTCGACATTGCCATGTCCGGCGTCTCCGACCGGACGCTTGATGCTAACCACCGCCCGTCAAAACCGGAAAGCTGTCGTGCGCGTCCGAGAGATTGGATATAGGCCAGCACGTCCAAGCCTTCCTGTGTTGGGTGACCAGGACTGCCGTCAAATAGCCACGGGTACGGAGGCATCACGGAATCCTGTACCACGAGGCGCGGATTGTAGAGATGAGTGAGTTGCCAGTCGCACGGACGAAGGTTGAATTCACGCGACAAATCTGGCCCGATGCGGCGCGTGCCCCAAAGCTGCGGGTAATCGTACTTCGTCTCCCATGCCTCGGTGGGCGCGCCGAAGCGGCGGACATCTGCCGCTAGAAACCGAATTTGCTGCGTGTGACAGTAGGCGCACCCTTCGCGTCCGTAGATAATCCGGCCCCTTTGCTCGGAGGCGGTGAGATTTGCCATGGTCACCGGAGCGGCCTGTTTGATTTCATGTTCCAGTTGATTCCCCGGAATGATCGCAAGAACAAGAAATGAAAGCGCGAAGAAACCTACACCCGCGCCGAAGGCGACAACATGTGCATAGCTGAGCCAACTGCTCGATCTCGGAATCACCGAAACCGATGAGACATCCTCGAATGCGGCCTTGTTTTCTGAAGCGACTGGGCTAGCCACAGACAGGGTGGCCCCTGACAACTTTGGCCCAGTCACAAGAGAGGTCCAGAAGAGAAGAAAGCCCGCGAGAATAGGAAGTCCCGAGAGTGTACGGACCAGCCAGTAACTTCCGACTGCACGGATCGAATCGATCCATGGTGCGCTCGACTCCCAAACCTGCGCCTCGACCAGGCCCGCAATCGTGAGATCGGCGACCATCAGTGTGAGGCCCGTTGCGAGGAGCCAGAACGACCAATTCATCGTGCGCTCGTTGTAGCGTGTTCTGGGGATGCGTTGCCACAAATGGGCGATCCCGCCAAGCGCGATGAAACTTGCAAAGCCGATCATCGCTAAGTGCGAGTGGCCGATGACCCAGTCCGTAAAGTGGATGAAGCGATTGACGGGCATCAACGCCTGCACCGAACCCTGCAAACTCACCACCAGGTAGGCGACGACACCAAACCAGACGAAACGCAGCGGGACATCCTTCGAAGCAGTGCCACTGTTTCCGCGCAAGGAAAGCAGCAAGTTGGTGACAACCAGAATCACGTCCATTCCCAGATAGGCCGACGCAACGATGGCGCCCTTCTGCGCGGACATGGGGATTACTGAATAGACGTAGTGGTGCGTCCCGTTCAAGGGATACATAAAGAAGAGCAGCCAGAAGCCGACCATCGAGAGAAAATGGCTGAAGATCGGGCGGCGCGTCGTTGCGGGGATCACGTAATAAGCGATCGCGAGCGCGAAGGGCGTCACATACAGGCCTACGGCATCGTGAATCCACAGGCCGCTGAAGGCTGCGCCTCGCGCGCCGGGAACAAGCTCGGGCACAATGTTTCCCACCGGGTAGGCCAGCATGGTGAAGATGATGCCACCAATGATGTACCACGCTGCGACGTAGAGATCCGAAAGCGCCGCTTTAAGGAACGGCAGGACGAACTCGAAGGTCATCAGAATGAAGGCAAGGATGACGAAGACGTCTACGACATGGGGAAACTCCCCCCATTCGAGCGGCTTGCTGATGCCGTTGAGAACCAGCACCCATCCGGGAAGGACTACCGCGAAATTCCAGATCCCAAAGAGAAGCCATCCCAACTTGCGGCTCCACACCGGCCGATTTGCCAGACGGGGCACAACGTAATAAAAGAACGCCAGGAAAGCGTTGCCCAGCCAGCCAAAGAATATGCCTTGCGTGTGGTTGTAGCGAAGCCTGCCCCAGGTAAGCCATCCATGGCCTCCCAGAAATTCTGGAAAGCTGAACTTTGTGGCCACCGTAATGCCGAACAAGACCGAGATCACTACGGTTACGAGTGAGGCGACGATGTGGGCACGGATCAGGTCGTATTCAATCGACGGAAGTACTGCTACAACCTGAGTTACTTGTCCATTTCGACTGGTTAAGTTTTGTGCAGAGGTTGTCATTTACCCACACCTTGGCCGACATTCTTGTCACTGTCGAAACTATCGAGAATCCAACTCGCAACGGCGATCCGGTCATCCAGCGACAGACCGGACTCCGGAGGGCCCGGGGCGAAGTTGCCCCATCCGGGCTCTGGATGGGTTGCTGCCGAGGCGAGTCGAGAGCGCAAACCCAGATCGCCGGCCGCACCAGCGAATCCACTGCGATAAACGGTCACAATTTCCCGGTAACTGGGGGCGCTGGAGCGCGTAGTCATTTCGTGACAGCCCGCGCATTGCCGCTGTGAAATTTTGTAACCGCGGTCCACCAACGCACTCTCTTCTTGAGTAACTTGCGGAACAGCGATGCCCGCGGCGGTAACCGGTTGGCGCAACGATTCTCCAAACAACTCGCGATGGTCCCGCGTTCCCCACCAGGCAAGCAGCGTTCCCAGGAGCAGTACGGAAGTCAGCAGGCCTATCAGGGGGCGCGACCGATGCTCGCTGTCGACGTTATTCGCCATAGGTTCCTTTCGGACCTTGACCAGTGCCAGCCTTGCCATTGATGGAAACCAGGTAGTCCGTGATCTTCATGACCTGGTCGTCAGAAATATGCGCGCCGTAAACGTCCTTCATCTTTTTGACTTCGCTCAGCCACGTAGTTCGGGAAAATCGCGGCTGCATCGTGACGTATCGCGGCGAATGGCAAACCACACATGCCGTCACAAATTCGTCACGTCCGGAGCCGGGCGGAAAAACCGGCTCGTCATGCGGCATCGCGATGGTATGAACCGGGCTATCTGACCGGGAATGAAGCATCGATTCCATTTTTCCGTTCGCCATGCCATCATCCTGCTCCGTCGAACTCGATGGATGTCCACAGCCGACGAGCAGTGCCGCGAGCCCCAGCGAGAGAAGCACACTCTGTGTCTTGAGGGTCATGCGTTGTTATCCCACCTTGACGTCAACTTGCTGGATTACATTCCACATAAAGCCACTGCGGTTCCACTGTTCCTTGCTCTGCGTCTCTCCCACCGCATTTGTTGCGCGAGCCATGAGTCGGTACTGCCCCCGCTTTCTCGGTGTCCACAACGTGCGCCAGCGCCGCCACGAATACTTTCCGATTTCCGGATCCAGTCGGGCATCTACCCAGGTGGCTCCTCCATCCGTCGAGACTTCTACTCGTCGAATCCCGTAACCTGAGTCGAAAGCGATGCCCTCAATTTCAGTCGGCGCTCCCGAATGCAACATTTCGTCGGTGTCGGGACGAACGAAGATGGAGCGCACGTTGAATCGATTAATAGGAATCGTGTCTTTGGCCAAATCCTTTGGGGATTCGGTGCCATTGGGACCGGAGGGAATGCGATACGCTTTGTCCGTCCAGAAGTTGCTGAAGAGTTGAGGCAACACAGTGATGTCGCGAAGAGCTTTCACCCAATAAGTTCCATACCATCCTGGAACGACCAGGCGCAGGGGGAAGCCGTTTACCATTGGCAACGGTTCGTCATTCATGGCGTAGGCGATCATCACCTCGCCATCCCGTGCGTGGTCGATAGAAAGAGCCTTCACGAAGTCAGCCACAGAAGGT
>DATMOO010000321.1:0-4832 GCA_035568275.1 Candidatus Sulfotelmatobacter sp. | reverse complement strand
TGGTTCAGCAGTTCATCTCGTGAAATGGCTCTTCGCGCATTCTGAATGAAGTATTTCAGGGCCTTGAATTCCAGAGCGGTGAGGACCACCGGTTGCCCTTTGCGGCACACTTCTACAGACGAAAAATTCACGATTACGTCGCCGAACACGAACGCGCTGTCGCGCTCAGCGGTGTTAAAGCTTTCCATGGCTTGGCTGAACAGTTCCAGGAGGTTGGTCGATTTAGAAGTCACGGGGAGAGAGTTGTTATTTGGCATTTCGCGAACAGCAAGCTTCTTCACGGAGGATTCATGGATAAGCACGATGACGGGCAGGAAATGTGAAAATTCACCGATTTCTTTCGAATTGATGGTGGCGATTCGGGCCAGTGACTCGGCGGAAAAAAGAGCCGCGGTGGCGCCGGGCGTAGGAACCTCCAACAATTGACTAACTGGATTCTTCACAAGTGCGCCCATTTTGAAATCCTCCTTTACGCGTCGTCCATCAGGTTTTGAGTCTTCCGCCAAAGTAGCGTTCGCAGCGACCTCGGGGACAAACCGGCAATGAAAGAACTCGTAATTATCTGTTCGCTCATAATTCAGACAGGAGCTGCGGATAACTTGGAAACCGTACCTTGGTGTCCTAAGTTGGCCAAGGATTGGCGGAACCCATCACGGGCTCGCGACAAGCGGGACATAACCGTTCCTGCCGGCATATCGATGATTTCGGAGATTTCTTTGTAAGACATACCTTCGAGTTCGCGGAGAATCAGTACTTCACGATGACGCGGTGGGAGATCTTGCAGCGCCCGCCTAACCAAAGTGCGGCCGTCCTTACGAGAGAGAATTTCTTCCGGGGTCAGCGCGAGAGGATCGGGGCCAAAGAATTTCTCGTCAAATTCCAGATGGGGTTGCGGCGGACGGTTCTGATCGAGCCAGGTATAGCAGGTGTTGCGGACAATTCTGAGCACCCATGAGCGGACATTTCCCCCGCGGAAGCTACCGAGAAATCGGAAGGCCCGCATGAAAGCTTCCTGCACCACGTCCTGTGCATCCTGGTCGTTGCGGGTCAGCCAGCGCGCCAAGTTATATGCGGCATCGAGATGCGGCACGACATCTTCAATGAAATCCAGGCAAGCATTTGATTGCGGCATTTAAACCTCTCAAAGCGGGCGATGCTTCACCAATACACTTAGCGCCAAGGCGCACACTATGGGCTTGGCAGTTAAGCTCTGCAATGGACTGCCGATTCTTCCGCCGTGGAACGTACGTCCCCACTAAACTGCAAGTGAGGACAAGACTTAGTGCGAAATGTCCCCCTGGATGGGTACTCAATAGGTGGGGCGCGGTGGTACACTCGCGAGCGTCAAGGGCCACACCTCAATGCAAAAGACAGAACAACCCCACAGGCGACTCCGTTTTGGTGTTTTCGAGATGGATCTTCGGGCGGGTGAACTGCGCAAGCACGGCATGCAAGTGCGCCTCCAGAAACAGCCATTTCAAGTCCTTGAGATGTTGCTGGAGCACGCCGGTGAGGTAGTTACCCGCGAAGAACTTCAGAAAAACCTGTGGCCAGCGGACACATTTGTTGACTTCGATCACGGCCTAAACAAAGCCATTAATAAAATTCGGGAGGCCTTGGGCGATTCCGCGGAGAGTCCGCGTTTTGTGGAAACGGTATCTCGGCGGGGATACCGTTTCCTCGCGGAGGTCAAGGATGTTGCCAGCGGTTCGGTGGCAGCCACGACCCATGGAACTGAAGCTCTTTCCAGCCCACAGCACTCCGACCTCGCGAAGATTGCTTCCGACTCGGTAACCGAGAAGCGGATTGCACCGTCCCGGTCATGGAGAAGACTTGGCGTGATTCTAGGTGTGGGGTTTGTGATTTTAGGAGCATGCGCACTCTATTTGAGGAATCGACCGTCGTCCTCTTTGATCCGTTCTCTAGCCGTCCTGCCTCTGGAAAGCCTTTCCGGTGATGCTTCCCAAGATTACTTCGCGGACGGCATGACGGACGAGTTGATTACAGACCTAGGTCAGATCAGCGCGCTGCGGGTGATCTCGCGTACATCGGTGATGTCCTACAAACGAGTTCGTAAGCCCTTGCCACAGATTGCGCGTGAATTGAACGTAGATGGTGTACTGGAAGGAACAGTTCTGCGGTCTGGCAACCAGGTCCGCATTACCGCGCAGTTAATAAAAGCATCCGACGACAAGCACTTATGGGCGCAAAGCTACGAGGGAGATTTTCGCGATGCTTTGGCGCTACAGAATCAGGTGGCGCGTTCCATCGCCGAGGAAATTCGAATCAATGTGAGTCCCAGGGAACAAACCGAGTTGAAAACCGTCAAGGTGGTCAACCCGCAAGCCTATGAGTCGTACCTGAAGGGACGCTTTTTCTGGAATAAGCGAACCGCCGATGGACTCAAGGTAGCGGCGGCATATTTCAATCAGGCGGTCGAGGAAGACCCCAGCTATCCCGAAGCTTATTCTGGATTGGCTGACACGTACGCTTTGCTAGGAGACTGGCAATACGCAGTAATGACGCCGAAGGAGGCGCTGCCTAAAGCGAAGGCGGCAGCGATAAGAGCCCTGGAGTTGGATATCAACCTTGGCGAAGCTCACAACTCGCTGGCGTTCTGCCTGGAAGGGTTCGATTGGGATTTCTCGGCCGCGGAGAAGGAATTCCGGCGTGCCATTGAGCTTAATCCCAGCTATTCAACAGCTCACCACTGGTATGCGTGGCACCTGAGCCTATTGGGACGGGACAGCGAAGCTATTTCCGAAATGAAGAAAGCGAAGGACCTGGATCCGTTGTCGCTCATCATTAACGCCGATTTGGCGGAACTTTATCTTATTGCTCATTCTTATGATGAGTCGATACAACAGAGTCGCAGGACGATTGAAATGGACTCTAATTTTGCGCTTGCGCACAATCAACTAGCACAGGCTTACCTCCAAAAACAGATGTTCGGTGAAGCAGTTGGCGAGTTACAAAAAGCTATCAAGATCTCTGGTGGCAGTCCGACGTTCACCGCCAATCTTGCTCGAACGTATGCTGCGATGGGTAGAACGAACGAAGCGATCGAGTTGTTGGATGATCTGAGGAAGCGCTCCAGTCCCGGATATTCACGCGCTTCAGAAATTGCCGCGGTGTATGTGGCCCTGGGTGATAACGATCGAGCGATGATCTGGCTTGAAAAAGGCTTTGAAGAGCGATTTAATCCAGGGGTTCTCCTGCGGCCGGGGTTCGATCCTATACGTGCTGATCCGCGCTTTCAGAACCTCTTGCGGCGTATTGGTCTTGGATGACTTACACAATAGGACTGTCTGCGAATCGTGTAATCCACCGCTACGAAGTTTAATCGCTTCGAAGGTGACCGCAATCGCTCGCCTATGGCAAGTACTGACCTCAGTCAGCGCTGCTTCATCGATTTCTTACAATCAGAACTTCTCGAAGTAGCCAACGTCTTATTTGACGCGCGGTCAAATTTGTCGCAAGAACCTGTCAATTGTGACAGTTTCAATTTATGTAGTTCAGATTTACAAGTTGAAGACCGGAATAGTCTTGTAGTCATCGTCAGAAATTCATTGAATCCGGACCTAAGCGGCGACAACAACTTAATAGAACCGATGAGGACTACCCTTATGATCGCATCTTACCGGTGGATCGTTAGCTTCACTCTGGTGATGGGCTTCTTGGCAGGAACGCTGGTGTGCGCCAAGTCAACCGGAGTCCAGCAAAAAATCCCTAAACGCCCCGGTAACATGACAGTGCTGACCATCGGCTGTCATGCAGCGGGGAGATCTTACTTCGGGGAAAGGGAAACAAGAGGTCAAGGATTTTGTAACGGATCATCCTGGGGACAACAGCCTCTTCGATATCTTTTGCTCCGCCACCGACACCGAGGCATTTCGACCGGGTCAAAACAGCTCTACGACTGCTGCTCTGGGTTCAGGGTCCAAACCCGGGAGGGTCACCCGGCATTGGTACAACCTGCGCCCCTGTTAGTTCGTCACCGACCCCGCTCACATCAGAAAAGTAATTCGAATTTCTTGTCCAGTACAAATTTACCAAGAGTGGCATCCTAGCCTCAATCTTGTGTCCGTAAGGGCAGAGTTGTTCGCCTCAACTTATTTCTCGCAATCTAACAACTCACGTAGGCGACATCAAAACGAACTCGAATAGGGCAACGCTCGCATGGCACTTTTGACAATGGGATGGCTCCTTGCTACGGGGCACTCTGGGGTGGCTGCAGGTCAGCAGATCAAAGAGGAGATCATTAAATTGAATACGAAGAGGATTGAGAGAAATGCGCTGTCGGTAGCTATCGCCTCACTCGTGGTCCTGTTGCTTTGTGCAGTCGCGGGCGCGCAGAGCAGCTCAATAAATGGTGTGATTAATAGCCGAAACGGGCCCAGCATGGGAGTTCAGACACAGAATTCCGGGACTGTGACCGTCCTACTTACGGACGCCACGCAGGTGGAGGAGCCGGAAGGGGTATTTCGGAAGAAACACTACAGCATGGTGGCACTGGTTCCCGGCTTACAGGTGAATGTCAGAGGTACCTACAATGCCGAGAACCAGTTGGTTGCCGACGCGGTTAAATTTAAGGGCTCCGACCTCAAAACGGCGCAAGATATTCAAGCAGGTCTAGCTCCAACGGAGCAACAAGTTCAGCGAAACGAACAGCAGAACGAACAGCAGATTGCCGCCCAACAACAACAAATTCAACAACAAGAACAGCAGATCCACGTCGAGGAGCAGAAAACTGCGGCACACCAGGCGGAGATCGCAGCCAACCGGGCAGCAATTGTGGCTGCAAATAAGCGCTTCGGCGAATTGGGGGACTA
>DATMOO010000320.1:0-10368 GCA_035568275.1 Candidatus Sulfotelmatobacter sp. | reverse complement strand
TTGAAAAACTCCATCTTCCACCCAAACAGCCAAAATTTGGGGGATACAAAATACCTAGAAAATCGAGAAAGTCGTTTGTAGGGCATCCTAACGCAAAGTTTTTTCGATCACTTTTCGGCGAATGAGTTTTTCAACACCCACTCGCCATAGCACTCACTGTGATTAAGAGCTTCAGGACTACCCAGACATCCCCAGTCTTGGGTTTCTACTTCTTGGGTTCGAATCCCCGTCCGACCCGGAATACGTGACCATCGGGATGGCGGAGGTGCATCTCGCGAACGTGCCACGGCATATCGGTGGGGGGAAATGTGATCTCGAGCCCTGCGGCGACGCAATGGTTGTGCATCTCGTCGACGTCGTCCACCCAGACCGACATCCAGACGCCCTTGTCGCCTTCTTCGTCTCCGTCCTTCTGAAACGTGGTGGTGTTCGCGCCGCGGCCGCGGCCTCCCTGCGCTCCCTGACAAAGAAAGATGCAAGCGTCCTTACCCGATCCAACCGCGCCAAACGTCGGAGGCGTTCCCCAGTCCCACAATTTTTTCCATCCCCACTTTTCAAACCACGCGACGGTGCTGGCGATGTCGGACACATTCAATATCGGAGTCACACCTTTGGCTTCCATAACCGCAGCAGGATAACACTCGGCGGAGCGAGGGGATTTGGCCCACTGGAAGGTACGAGGATTTGTCAGTCGGCCCTGGAGGATGATCTTCGAATTCTTCTGACCGTTTCGCCCGCTGGCAAGCTAAAGCGATTGCCTAATGCTGGTCCAATGAACCTCGGGACCACTTCTTTTACCGCACGCGGGTCGGTCGTCAACGCCGCTTCAGCTCCGCCCCTGTACGCGACGATGGTCAGGCAGCTATGGCCCTTCGCTGTCGCTAGCGATGCGCTTTACAACGATACTAGTTCGAGCACCTTCATCTAATTGGACATGCTCCCCGCGGCCTTCATAGGCCTTCAAGAATTCAGGCTCGCGCATATCGGGCTGCGGCTCGTCGAAGGCCAGCACTGTGTACTTTCCAGGATTCAGGCCTCGCAAGCTAAAGTGCCCGAGCTCGTCGCTGGTATCTTGCTGATAAAGATCCGGCCGGCTCTGGTGTTCTGCGCTTGGAACATCCAAGACCGTGGCATGCACAACGGGTTTGCCCTTGCTGTCTACGACTGTTCCTTCAATGGTTGCCCCATTTGCACTGATCACTACATCCAAAGATGTTTCCGCATTGACGGTGAATCCGGAATCGGCGACGTCTCGGCCATCGAGGTACACTGATTTCGTGATGTAGTCACGAAGATTATTCGACTTAGCCCCGACCAGCATTTGGTAACTGCCGCCTGTCACATTCTTCATCTCGAAACCGCCGTCCTTATTCACACCTGACATGGCCAGGCCTCCGGATGTGCCCGCCATTGCGAAGCCCATGTCGTTCTCCGCAACAGGGAGGACAACAGTCAACTGTGTCCAATCGATTCTCTGGCCTGTATCCATGCGGAACTTCCCTCGTACCGTTCCGCCGGGGCTTGGTTGGAGTTGTAGCCCGTCGAGGTTCGCCGTGCTGACTTCGATCGGCTCAACCACAGGCATCATTTTCGTAGCGGGTCGTCCCTCAGAGACGCCAGTCACAACCAGCAGGGATGCTGTGTAGGAGCCGGGCAGGACGTTCTGAAACTCGAACTTGCCTCCCTCACCAAGCTGTTGATTCTGCACGCTCGTGTGGTCTTTGGAGAACAACATGATCTCAGTCAGGGGAGCGCCTTTCGGGACTCCTGCCACTGTCCCCACAACGCGGTACGCCGGGCTGGCGAGAATTCCAAAATTAACTGGCGCTTCGTCTCCCGGATGGACCTCCACCGGTACCGACTGCCCCTTGTCCAGCGTGCCAGGGTAATACGTGGTGGCATAGATAAGATTTTCCTTCAGCTTGTCCTTTGATTCAGCGTGTGGCGCCCGGAACCCTTGTGGCGGATTCGCTGTAATCGTGTATCGCCCCGCCCGCAGATCGGAGATGCGAAATTCCCCAAGATCGTTGGTGACCGCACTTCCTGAGTCGTGAAAATTCATTCTCCGCATTGCGGAGCCAACCCGCAGCGCACTGATACCCACATTGCTTATTGGATCGCCGTCGAGATCTGTGATCTTCCCAGTGATCACGGCGGCAGGTTGCATGTAGAAGACCAAGTCGGTCGTGCCCTGCCCGGGTTGCACCAGAATAGACGCCGGCTGCTTTCCACTAGCAGAGCGAACAAAGCCGGGATGCTCGACCGAGCTCGCGTATCTTCCCGGTTTAACATTGTCGACCTTGAATCGACCATCCGCGTCGGTCGTGTCCGAATATTGGTCCATGGACTGGCCATCCCGTGCGCTGAACCGAACATTCGCTTTTCGTATCGGTTGTCCTCCGGGTTCTTGCAGGACCGTGCCTTGTATCGTTATGCCCGAAACGTTTTTTGGAGAGGCATTCTGAAGGGCGAAGGCGACCGCGACTAGGCAAGAAAAAGCGATCAACAAACGTTTCACCGAGCAACCTCCGTGCAGCAACCGGCAGTCGGCGCGTGCTTTATCTGTCGCAATCTTATCTTAGCTAGCTCTGGCGGTTAGGAAAATTCTATGGTCCAAAAGTATGGGATGGGTATCCCCGCAAGCTCTGAGGAAGAATGGTCGGGACGGGCAGATTTGAACTGCCGACCCCTCGCACCCCAAGCGAGTGCTCTACCAGGCTGAGCCACGTCCCGACTGGAAGGATTCCGCTGATTGCTTTGCGCGGGCTTCCACGCGCGGCCCCAGCGGAGGGGTTCCTGCTCATTCTACACCAGGGTTCGACTTGCTGACGCTTCGTTGATCGCGAGCGATGGGGCGGACACAAGCAGATCCTTCGGTCCGCAAAAGCGCGGACCTCTGGATGACAACAGATGTTGTGTACTGTGGATATTGTCTTCGTTCGCGTAGCGCCGCCCTACTCCAGATCCCGCCAGTTGGGCCCGACGCCCATCTCCACCTGCAGGGGCACAGCCAGTTCATGGACTTTTTCCATGTGCTCGCGGACCAGCAGCCTCATCCACTCAATTTCCTTTTCGGGCACCTCAAAGACGAGTTCGTCGTGGACCTGCAGTGTCATTCTCGAACTCAAGCCCCGCTCGCGGATGGCCGCGTCGATGCGTATCATCGCGATCTTGATCAGATCCGCTGCCGTTCCCTGCAACGGCGTGTTGACGGCGGTACGCTCAGCGAAGCCGCGCTGATTGGGGTTCTTGCTGTTGATGTCAGGGATCGGCCGCACGCGTCCGAAGAGTGTCTTCACTTTCATGTCCCGGCGCGCTTCGTCGAGAGTCTTGTCGATGAACATTCTTACCCCTGCGTACTTCTCGAAATAGTTGGCGATGAATTGTTTGGCCTCGCTGGTTGGAATGCCGAGTTGCTGCGAGAGACCGAACGGCGAGAGTCCGTAGACGATGCCGAAATTTACTACCTTGGCTTGGCGGCGATGGTCAGCCGTGACCATCAGGGGTGGAACGCCGAAGACCTGGGAAGCAGTCAGGGTGTGTATGTCATCGCCGCGGCGATATGCGTCGACTAGCAAAGCATCGCCCGAGAAATGCGCCAGCAAGCGCAACTCGATTTGGGAGTAATCGGCGGTGAACAGCACGTGGCCGGGCTCGGCGATGAATGCCGCGCGAATCCCGCGTCCGAGCTCGGTGCGAATGGGAATATTCTGCAGGTTAGGATTCGCGGACGACAGACGGCCGGTGGCTGTGCCCGTCTGTCCGAAGGTTGTGTGCAGGCGTCCAGTGGCCGGACTGATCAGCGCCGGCAAGGCATCGACGTAGGTGGATTTCAGTTTTGTAAGCTGCCGGTAATCCAGCACCATCCGCGCGATGGGATGATTTTCCGCCAGTTCCGCGAGTACATCGACCGCCGTCGATATCATCCGTCCTTTGCCGTATTTCACCGGCTTCGGCAGATTCAAGCGGTTGAACAGGACATCGCCAAGCTGCTTCGGCGATCCGACGTTGAATTCCATGCCGGCGGCTTCGTGAATCTCTTTTTCTTTGGAAACAATTTCGCGCTCGAGCTCGGATGACATTTTCGACAGCGCGCCGGTATCGATCTTTACTCCGGCGTGCTCCATGCGGGCTAGCACAGGAATCAGCGGCAGATCGATTTCGTCATAGAGTTTGGTAAGGCCCGCCTGCTCGACTTCGGCGCGCAGGGCCGCGGTCAGGCGCCCTGTGATATCGGCGGACTCGGCGAGTTGGCCTGCCAGCTTCAGGTTGAAGCGGCGAAGCGCCACGTCGGCCAGGCGATGCGACGGATAGGTCGGATCAAGCAGGTACGAGTACAGCATCGAATCGTGGCGAACACCCGTCACCGTAATCTGCAACGGACCCAGCGCGTGGATCGCCGCCTTGTAGTCGTGAATCGCCTTCGGCGCTTTATCATTGGCAAGAGCAGAAAGAACTCCTGCGGAAATTTCTTCGGAACGCAGGTTCACCACAACCGCCGATCCGGGTGATGCTGAAATCGCCACGCGATGAGTTACAGATTCAACCGCAGGAGCGGTCATCGCTCCGCCCATCAGCGAGAGCTGGGCGTCCTGGGATTCCGTTGCCTCTTCTTCATCCGATGCCGGCTCCGGCCTCTCTTCGTGTTCGACCGCAACGGCGAGGACACCTGCGGCAGGAATGGCACGAAGCACCTTCTCAACATCTGCTGCTGACTTTGCCTCGACGTAGTGGGCGTCACTCACTTCGACCACTGGCAGCAATTCCTTGAGCAGCGACGTGAACTCGAGCTCGGTGAAAAGCGCTCGCAGCGCATCCACGTCCGGTTCGCCAGCCCGCATGGAGTCGACGTCGAGTTCAACCGGCACATTCGTATCAATCGTGGCCATGGTTTTGCTGAACAGGACCGTGTCGCGATTGTTGAGCAACGATTCGCGATAGGTCTTGCGCTCGACCTCAGCCGCGCGGTCCAGCGCCTGCTCGACGGTGCCGAAGCGCTTGATGAGTTCTACCGACCCCTTGTCGCCAATCCCGGGCGCGCCGGGAATGTTGTCGATCGTGTCGCCGCGCAGGGCCATGACATCAATGACGCGCTCGGGCGGCACGCCGAGTATTTCCTCCACCTTCGCCGCGTCGCAGATGAGGTTGTCCTTCGGCGGATTCAGGATGTGTACCTTGTCATTGACAAGCTGCATCATGTCCTTGTCGCTCGACACGATGTAAACGGCATGGGACGCTTCAGCAGCTTTCCGCGCGAGAGTTCCGATCACGTCGTCGGCCTCGAAGCGGGTCACGCCGATCATCGGAATCCGGTACGCCTCGAGCGCCCGCCGGATATATGGCACCTGCTGCGCAAGGTCTTCCGGCATGGCTTTGCGGTTGGCCTTGTATCCCTTGTATTCGATCTCAGTGAAAGTCTGCGTCTTGATGTCGAATTTGCGGACGGTCGTGACGGCCTCGGCTTGCTCATCTCGGAACGTGGGCCCAGCCACGTCGAAGACCGCGGCGAGATACTCGGGTGAGAAATCGTCGCGCAGTTTGCGCAGCATGTTCACGAAAACGTAAATGGCGGCGGTGGGCAGACCCGTTTTGGTCGACATGGGCCGCTGCCGCGCCATGGCGTGATAGGCGCGGAAGATGAAGGACATCGTGTCGATGAGGTAAATACGGCCATGAGAGCCGGCGCCGGATGGATCGGTAGGACCTTTGGAACCAGTGGAAGCAGACGCCTTAGCAGCCGGGACTTTCTCCGGGCGAGGAGCCGCTTCGGGCGGGGGATTCGGCGATTTTTTCTTCTGGGGCACCGCGCCTAGTTTAGCGCATCAAAGCCGCTAGAAATCGATGCGGAAATCTGCCTGCACGACTTTCTTCTTTTTCGACTCGTTGAGGAACACCATGTGATAGGTGACGGCTTTGTTCAACGTGGGAGGCAAGCTCGCGTTCACTTCCGAGCTGTGAGTCGCGTCGGCGGAAAACAGCGCCTCGCTGGGCTTACCGTTCAGGAAGTTGGAGAACTCCTGGTCGCTCAAAACGTGAAACTCAACGTCTGCATCGGTATCGCTCGTGGGCTTTCCGCTGGCCTGAAGAAACGAACGGAAGGTTCCGCGCAATTGTGGCGTAGAGGCATGCGGCGGAACATCGAACGGTAAATCCACGATCACCGAAACGTGGAACTTCTCATTCAAGATTGGCATGCTGGTGCCGACAACCGATCCACCAACGTGATCTGAAGCCGTTGGCTTATAGGCGGCAGCACGAACTTTCTCTACGGCAACCGGGCCCTGCTTGCTCATGTAGGTCGCGAGTGGTCCGGCCAGGGAGACGGACTGATGCGCGTCCTGAGCCTCTTCATAGGTTGTTTCCGCCTGCCGCGCATCTTCGGCGATGGGTGCGGACTGTATGTTAAAAGAATCCGCTGTGTGACGAACGTGCATCCACCCGAAGCACGCTAACGTGACCAAAACAAGGCTGGTGACCATCAAACCGATAATAGTCCGCATAACTCCCCCGAAAAGAGAATGTTAGTGGGATATGCCCGCAGTGTCAGTGATCGTCGGTTTCTTGATGGTTACTTCGGTTTGCCGTATTCGGTATTGAAATGCAGCTTGATTTCGCCGCAAGTACCCTGCTCCGGCGAGTACGCCACGCAAGTGTCGAACGGGCGCGAATAGACGTGCAGGCTGACGGCACGCTGGTTGAACTCGTGGGGATTGATGACGCGATGCACCGGATCGGCCGGGTCAACCGCACAAGGATGGGCGATGTTCATCTCCACGGTGTTGAGCGGTTCCAACTGGCTTCGCCCAGCCGCCAGATCCTGATCAACAAGATGGAAATTTTCTACCTGGAGCCGGCCAAGTGGGACTGCCATCCAGCAGTTCTGATCGCGATGATTATGAACGGAGCTGGCCTGACCGACCTCCCAGCAAATGGCCATCAATTCGTAAAGAGGAGTGCGATCAATCAGATTACGCGTGTAGTGCTGACGATCCCAGGTGAGATAAGGCGCAAGGGAGTCCGGATCAACAGGAGAGTTTTGCAACAGCCGACGAATTGGTTCCGTTGGAGTAAAGGCTGACTCGGGCAGCTGACCTAGCTCACGCACAAGGTGTTGGATCGGAACGGTTTTGGCGGCTGTGACCATTGAATTCTGGGAATTCAGTATAGTAGCTCTCATAGTTATTCGGAATTACTATTGCCGCACGACAGACTGAAGCGCGTACATGATCCATGCTTGATTCCTATTTCAAAGCCCGTCTGGTCATGACGATTACCACCTGCCTTTTGGCAACTATTGGTCTGCTCGCTGCCGATGAATCGTTTGAGGCTCCAGCGACCGGTCGCTTCATTTTTGGCCCATCACTCGGACAGGAACTACTAAAGCAGTGCTCACGGGCCACACCGCAAGGAGTATCGGGGTTCTGGAAGCCGTCGACGCACGATATCGATGAGCTTGAACTCGCACTGCCAAAGTATCTTGCAGCACGGGAGAAGGCGGGGCAGCAGATCCCGCCGAAAGCGGAGTCGTATCATCGGCAATATATCGGATTCAGCATAGGATCCGACCGATTGATCTATGGCAATTTTTATCCTGGAAGCGCAGCGACTGGTTTCTGGAAGGATAAAGAATCAAAGCAGGCGTTGGGAGTCTGTGACGGCGGCCCGGTCTTCTGGGGCATCGTATTCCGTCTTTCGACGAAAGCGTTCGAGGACATTCGGTTCAACGGATTGGGATAGTAACCTTGACATGCCCACGTTGCTATCTTCCCGCTCCTAAAATCTCTTTGCTCTCGCCTTCTGCCACCGCCGGGTAGGCTGCCTGCTTCCGGCGACGCAGGTCCCGCGGCAACTCCGACTTTAGCAGCCACAGGCCCAGGGCAGTCGCGGCTGCCCAAGTCACCGAGACCAGACCCAGTTGGGCCAGGTCCCCGATGCGGCTTCCATGTCCCACACCTGACAACGGCACCACCTTGGCAACTTCAAAGCTGATCGCGCCGGCGACAATCGACACCAAGCCCGCCTTCCCCAATTCTTTCCAGCGCAATCCGCCTAGCGGCACCAACTGTCGATATCCAAGAAGTCCAGCCAGCGCCAGCAGGTTGATACCGATCCCGATATCGGATGCCCAGGCCAGCCCAATCACTCCGAAGGTGTGAAACAGGAAGGAGTAAATTGGCAGCGATAGCAGGGTGATCACGCTGACCGCAATCATCGGTGTCAATGTGTCGCCGGCTGCATAAAATGCGCGCGCGTACAAACCTTGTGCCGACCAAAGCACCAGGGATAACGAGAACCAGAAGAAGTACACGGCGCTGGTTTGCGTGTCGGTGAAGAGGAACTTGCCGCGGCGGTATACGAGATCAATGAGCGGCAGCGCCGCGACCATCATCCATCCAGTAGCGAGCAGAGATGCTGCCGAGACACGGTAGACCGAGTCGTTGACGGTGTCGGCGAATTCCTTCAACTTCTTCTCGTTGAAGAGCCGCGCGAAGAAAGGCAGAGACGCCTGCCCGGTTGCTTGCCCCAGGACTGCAATTGGCACGGCGAACAACCGCTTCGCGAAAGTTAGGCGAGTGATGTCGCCGATGCCTGTCGCGGCGTAGTGCCGCAATATCCAATCGTCGGCGGTCACGAGCGATACACCAAGCATGAGCGGAACCGAAAGTTTGACCCACTCGCGAAATGCTGGATTTCCTATATCAAACGACGGCCGGTACCCTGTGCCGATGCGTGCCGCCCCGATCACGCTGGCGAGAAAAGGGCCAGCGAACGCACCTGCCAATGCCCCATAGGCAAGCGAGGCGATGCCGAAATGGTGTCCACCGATGACTCCACCCAAAATGATGAAGAGGTTGTAAATCAGCGGGCCAAATGCCGGAAACAGAAAGAGCCGGTGCGACAGAAGTACCGCTGAAACGACGCCACCTACATAGAAGAAGATCTGGGCTGGTAGCAGGATGCGCGTCAGACGAACGCACAACTCGATCTTGTCGGGCGTAAAGCCTTTGACGAACCAGCGCACGAACTGCGGCGCGAAAATCTCGGTGGCAATCGTGCCCGCAATCATCACCGTGGTCATGACTGTGATGATGATAGAGAATGTCTTCTGCGCGTCCTCGTCGCGTTTCTCAGCGAGAAATCGGGTGTAGATGGAAATGAACGTGATCGATGCCGCGCCACCAGCGACGATGTAGTTCAGAAAATCAGGCAGCGTGAACGCCGCTACGTAAGCATCCGTGGCGCCACCTGCGCCGTAGGCCCAGGCGATATAGGCATCGCGCGCATATCCGATCACGCGCGACAGCATCACCGCCGTAATCAGCAGCAGAGTCGCCGAGAAAGCCGTGTGCTGGTGTGATGGCCGGAAGAAACGCAGCAGTTTCGTCATCGAGACCCGATCAGATGTTCAATCTTATCGGAATCTCAAACCAGCGGTGTTGACCGACTCGCTCCAGCCAGCCTGAAGCACACGCTATTGCCCAGGCGAAACGTAGACTCTGCCAGCTGAGACCAGGTCGACGTTCGGTATCTCCGTTGAAAGCCGTATCTGCTGCCATCCCGACTTCTTTTCTGGCTTGGCGAGGAAGCCCAAAAAGTACTGGTGCTCCAACCGGCGGGCCACGTCGTCCAAATAAGGAGCAAACGTCACCGGCGCGCCAGTGAAGCCAATGTAGTACGCTTCGCCGCCGGTTTTGTCCGCTAGTTGCGAGAGATAGATTTGCCCCCAGTAGTTCTGCCAGTGACTGTGTCCGTAGTGACCCACTCCCGGAGTGTAGATGGCAGAAACGACGATGCCGGCCTTCCCCGCATCATCAAGGGCGGCCTGCAGGTACGGATCTTCCAGATCGCCCTCGCCGTAGTAGCGATCGATCCCGTCGCTCACCATAAGAACTTCGCGACGCTCGGCGCCGCTCGGCCACTTCTTCACCAGATCGCTCAGCGAGAAATAGGGGCTGGCGTTTGCTCCACCCGCTCCCATCGGTAAGCGCAGTGCTTTCGCGGCTTGGGCGTGATCGCTGGTCGGCTCCTGCGCCACTCTCGCGATGCCGTTCTGCATGTACGCCACCCCAATCTTCGTCGTGGAGGGCTGTGCGTTGATGAACTGACGGATGTCTTCCAACTGCGATCCTAGACTGGTGTTGGCGTCGTCGTCGATCAGAATGAAAAGCTCAAGTGCAGCCCGGTCCCCCTGTGCGGGAGTCCAATCGGTTACCTGATCGCGATCCTTACCTTGGTGAACCATCACGTCGTCGCGCGTGATAACCGGAACGTTCGACCCATGCTTGGGTTCGACAGTCACCAGGATGTGAACTGGTATTCCACCCGCTGATGGCGCTTGCTGGGCCGCTGCACACTCGAGGCTAGCTA
>DATMOO010000319.1:0-2613 GCA_035568275.1 Candidatus Sulfotelmatobacter sp. | reverse complement strand
TCCCGAGGAGTTGCAGCAGATGGTGGCGCCGATTGCGCTCTATCCAGATGCCTTGGTTTCACAGATACTCGCTGCGGCAACATATCCAACGGAAATTGTCGAGGCAGATCGCTGGGTACAGGACCATCCGAACCTCAAGGGAAATGACCTAGCCAACGCTGTGGACCAACAACCTTGGGATCCGAGCATCAAGGCGCTCACCCAGTTTCCCTCCGTGCTCGCCAACTTGGACAAGAACCTTGCCTGGACGTCTGCGCTCGGCGAGGCCTATGTAAATCAATCAGAGGGTGTAATGGACGCGGTGCAAGTCATGCGGGCCCGCGCGCAAGCATCCGGAAATCTGAAGAGCAACGAACAGGAGAAGGTGGTGACCGAAGAGAAGACGATCGTCATTGAACCTGCAGATCCTGAAGTCGTTTACGTCCCCGCATACGATCCATGGATTGTCTACGGCGCGCCAGTCGTCGTGTGGCCCGGCTGGTATCCATATCCCGGGTTGTATGTTGAGGGCCCCGCCATTTCTTTCGGTGTGGGCTTCGGGATCGGATTGTTCGCTGGCTTCGGTTGGGGATGGCATGGCTGGGGATGTGATTGGGGCCACCGGACCGTGATCTACAACCACAATACATTCATTTCTAACAGTAAGACGTTCTATGGATACGGCGGGCACCAAGGGTTCCACGACTTTG
This sequence comes from Candidatus Sulfotelmatobacter sp., assembly GCA_035568275.1. Taxonomy (GTDB): domain Bacteria; phylum Acidobacteriota; class Terriglobia; order Terriglobales; family Acidobacteriaceae; genus Sulfotelmatobacter. Next base: position 1,924 of record DATMOO010000319.1, on the reverse strand, counting down.
GAGCTGCACGCGGATATGAAGGCTCCCACAACTCTGGTGGCAGGCGGGGATATGAAGGTTCCCACGGCTTCGAAGCTGGACGCGGAAATGAAGCGTCGCGCGGCGGAGACGTCCGTGGCAACGAATTTCACGGTGGCGCCGCTCAGCGTAGCTCTTCGGAATCGCATGCCGAAGCCGGCAAGCATTCTAGTGCTTTTGGTGGGTACGACCACGGGGGCACCACCCGCAGCTACTCGGATCGAGGTTCCTCGAGCCTGCACGGCGGCGGCTTTGGTGGAGGCGGTTTTCACGGGGGTGGCGGCCACCGTTGATTGCATTTCTCAGATTCATCCGGTCGCTACCTATATGGAGAGATACATCATGAACGAAACAACTAAAGTCATACGAAAGCTCCAGTTTCCTTGGCTGCTACTAGCCACGCTCTCGGTCCTGTCGATGCTCGCACTCTCGAGCCAGGTAACGCTTGCTCAGCAACCGGACCAGCAAGTATTTCACTCTCCCGAAGATGCCGGCGCCGCTCTGTTCGCGGCAGCACAGCAAACCGACAATCGTGCCTTGCTGGAGATTCTCGGCCCGGCGGGGAAGGACCTCGTCTCCTCAGGAGATCCTGCTGAGGATGCCAAAAATCGCGAACATTTTGTTGCGAAATATAAGCAGATGCATCGTGTCGCGAGAGAACGTGAGGGAGTGATGATTCTCTACATAGGCGCTGAGAACTGGCCGGATCCAATCCCGATCATCGAAAAGAATGACACATGGTATTTCGACACGGAGGCGGGTAAAGAGGAGATCCTGGCGCGCCGAGTGGGAAGAAACGAACTGGCCACGATCGATGTTTGTTATGAGCTGGTCGACGCTCAGCAGCAGCATTACGCAAGGGAAACTAACGGCGAACATCGGTATGCGTCGACATTCGCTGGCGACAAGGATGGCCAAGATGGTTTGTTTTCCTCCGAAAGCCAACCCGTCAGTCCTCACGACGCGCTCATCGCCTCCGCAGGTGTAGACAATGGGGCTGCCCCATCCCACGACCCCGTACCGTTCAACGGTTACTATTTCCGCATTTTGAAGGCTCCAGGAAACAAGGCAGAGGGTGGGGCAAAGAGTTATCTCGTCGACGGCAAAATGGTGAGCGGCTTCGGCTTTGTAGCGTATCCAGCGATCTATCGTTCCACGGGCGTCACAACCTTCATCGTGAATCAAAGCGGCATCGTGTACCAAAAGGACCTCGGTCCGGATACCGAGAAGATCGCTAATTCAATGACCGAATACGATCAGGATTCAACGTGGGAGAGGGTGGACTGATGTCGGCTGAGTTTGCGCGAGCTGTGCGGGATTGGGGCCCTTGTTACACGCGAGACGGTTGCGTTTGTGATTCGATTTGCATGGAGCGAGATGCCTATGTTTGACCTCTTCCTAGCAGCATTAAGCTTGGCTCCGCTCGGACTCTTTCTTCTGTTCTGGAGAGTCTTTCCCCGCGACACCGCCGTCCACCCAATTTATCGGGAGTCCGAGATTGAAACGACGGGTAAGAGAACCGAGGTCCCGGACATAACCCCTCGGAGGCTGCATACGAGAACGGTTCAACGCAAGGGCAAAGTAGCTTGAGCACTGATTGGCTCTCGGGAGTCGAAGTGCAATAACTAATTAAGGAGTAAGAACATGAAAGCGAAAATAATTCTCATAATCATCCTCATGACTGTCATTCCAATCCTCAGCTTGGCGCAGACCCAATCAGGAGACGATAGTGCTTCGACTAATCCTCCGGCCGCAGCTGATTCGCTCCTTCCGGACCCAGGTCCCACTACTGTGCCCGCTGGCCCGGGGTCTCTCGGACCGCAAGACGTCTTACAGCAGTATCAGACGGTAATGGTGGCAATTACACAGAATTTCACAGCAAACCTTGCAGGGATCACTGAAGCTG
>DATMOO010000318.1:0-49891 GCA_035568275.1 Candidatus Sulfotelmatobacter sp. | reverse complement strand
AGTTCTTATCCGCGATCGGCAACGATTTTTTCCAACGGAACGCGATCCCCAGCTCCGCACCAGGCGGCGACGATGACGTCGGGATTGAGAGCGGTAACTTCTTCATTTGAGTACTGACGAGCGGGTGCTCCCGCGAAATCTCCTCCTGCCCCATAAATCAACTCTGCTACCCATGGTTGCGACGCGATGATCGGCTTCCCCCACTCCTCGCAGAAGACTCTCGGTCTTTTAGCCGTCTCGGTTCGCGTTCGGACAGCTTCGATGTGCTGTTGCATGGACCGAATTACTTCCTCTCTACGACTGGAAACTCCCACGGTTCCGGCAATGGTAGCGATGTCCGTATAGATATCGGTCAACGTTCTCGGAGCCAGTCCTAGGAATCGCACACCTGCCTTGAGAATTTCAGCGAGCGCTTTCTCCTGGAAGGGAACTGCCGCAATTACCAAGTCGGGATGCACGCTGGTGATCCGTTTCGAATCTGCAGTCCACGAGTCGGGAAGAATTGTGCGCGACCCATTGGCGACGGCGGGCACGACGTCAGCACAGTAGCGTGTACACGTGATGACGCGGTCCAGTTCGCAGACCGCATCGAGAATCACAGTCGCGCTCGGCTGCAAGCACGCAATTCGGCGCGGAGTATGGTCCACCGGCATTCGTACAGATTAAATGTGACGACAGCATGCGCGCACATGACCCGCGTTAACTTTGCCGCCAACCGCCGAGGGCATGAGTACATCTAAACGACATTCTTAATGCGGCAGGTCGAGAGAATTCCTTGAATACAAAATCTCACCATATCGTTGCGCTCGCGCTTTGCTTTGTCCTGCTGAGTCCGTTTACGGTTTGGGCTCAGACTGACGGGGCATCTGCACAATCCACTACGCCGACTCAGACCGTAAAAGTCCTGAACCATATCATCTTCTTGGCGCAGGAGAATCGCGGCCTCGATCATTACTTCGGAGCGCTGCGGCAATATTGGCGCAATAACAATTTCTCCGACATATCGTTCGATGGCCTGCCGGAGTTCAATCCAACTTCGGGCGCTGCGCCGCTGTACCATCCGCCGCGGAGCAATCCGGGATGCGATCCCGCATATCCTCCGCCTAATGACTGCATCGAAGACAACAAGAGCCCACGCATCGCTTCGTATCACCTGGTCACGCAGTGTATCGAGAATCCCAGCCCGTCGTGGAACGAGGGGCACGTTGATTGGAACCTCACCAATCCATTGTCTGCCACTCCAACCCTGAACGGCTACGTCTATACGGGCGCGCACGATGCGCGAAACAACAACCCGCCGTTCTATGACACCGATGGCATTCGCGTGATGGGCTACTACGACGACACCGACTTGAATTACTACTACTACATGGCGTCGCAGTTCTCGACATCGGACCGCTGGTTTGCGCCGGTGATGACACGCACCTCCTCGAACCGCGATTATCTGGTTGCGGCGACGTCACAAGGATATGTCTATCCGATTGGAACCGACAGCAAAGACCAGAAGCTGCTTACGGCGAAGCCGATTTTCGAAGCCCTACAGAATGCGGGCATCAGTTGGAAGATTTACGTAAATCCCGAGAACACCCCCTGCGCCTCGAATCCGACGGCACAATGCCTGCTGGGATACAGTTACATTCAGAACTTCCAGTGGGGACGGACCATTCCTCAGAATTACCCCAACAAGCTGGTTCCGATCTCACAGTACTTCACTGACGTGAAGAACGGGACCCTGCCGCAGGTGGCGATGATCGAGCCTGCATCGCCGGCGGGGCTGGACGAACACGGATCCGATTCCGATCCCTATCCGATCAACATTCAATTGGGCGCGAAGTATGTTGCATCGCTGGTCGACGCCCTCATGATGAGCGTTTCGTGGAAGGACTCGGCATTCATTCTGACCTACGATGAAGGCGGCGGCCTCTACGATCACGTGGTTGCGAAGCCGGCCCAGAGTCCGGATGGGATCAAACCCGTGGACTTACTGCCGGGCGACATCTGTACGGGCACCACGGGGCCAACCTGCGATTTCACTTACACAGGATATCGGGTACCGCTGATTGTGATTTCACCCTATGCCAAGAAGCATTACGTGAACCACCAAATCGCGGATTATACGGCGATCTTGAAGCTGATCGAAACCCGCTTCAACGTGCCGGCTCTGACCTTGCGCGATGGCGCACAGATTAACATGACGCAGTTTTTCAACTTTAACGCTCCGCCCTGGATGACGCCGCCCAAGCCGCCCGTGCCAAGCACCAGCGGCCCCTGCTATCTGAACCAGTTGCCTTGAAGAGAGTCTTGGCAGCAATCCTCGCGAATCCTGGGTGAAGTCGAGGTTCAGGTCTTTACCGCACAGATCGCTGAGAAGAGCCGCGGAGAACGCGGAGATGAACATGAATGTGCTTGAGGTAGCGCACTAATCGTTGACTGTTGCGAGTGCGGCGGAGAGTGCATCGAGAGCGAGCTGTGCGGCATGGCTTGATGCCTGGGGTAGTCCTCCAACGGCACGGACTAGATCTTCTTTTGTGAATGCGCGAGCTTCCTCGGCAGTTTTGCCCAACACCATTTCTGTGAGCGCTGACCCGCAGGCCATCGCCGGAACGCAGCCCTTGGCCTTGAATTTGATCGTGGCTATCCGGCCCGCGTCGAACCTCATGCTGACACGAATCACATCTCCGCACACAGGATTCTCAATCTCTACGGTTGCGTCTGCGTCAGGCAGATCCCCCGCGTTGCGCGGGTTCTGGAAGTGATCGAGGAGTTGCGGGGAATACATCGTTTATCGCCGGCTGGTTCCGTCTGGGAAATGAATGGTCCATCCACGCTGGTGCGCCGTGGCTTCCAGATCAGGATTTGGATTCACGGCGAAAGCGTGCGTCGCCATCGCGAGCATGTCGACATCCCAGCGTGAATTGCCGAACGCCGCATGAATCTCCTTGCCCGCGACTTCTCGTAAAGCCTTCGGTTTACCCGGCCCCGAAGGTATCCGCACCAGTTTGTCTGTTACCACCCCGTGATCGAGTTCCACCTTTGCTGCCAGAATCCTATTTTCGGGGACATCAAATTCCTTCATGCCAGCGCGGATGAGCCACTCATTCGACGACGAAACGGCCCAGATCTCGCAACCCTGCCGGTGGAGCTCCTGAACCAATTGCTTCATTTCGGGGAACGTGCGCCCGGGGAAATGCGAGGTCATGAACTCGGTAGCGGTTTCCATCATCGCTGAGTCCGAGAGTCCCTTGTGCATGGTGACCATCTCGCCGCACATATCCTCTTCGATCACGTTGCCGGCCTTGTACTCAGCATACCGTGCGCGCATGGTGCGGCCAACCTCCGCCGACACGATGCCGTGCTTGAGTTCCCAATCGAAGAAGGTTTCACCCGCATCGCCCGACCAGAGGGTGCCATCGCAGTCGAAGGCCGCGACGTGCGGGGCAAGACGCAAAACGGATTCAATAAATTGAATGGCGGTCGGGTAGATGGCTTCGGTGCCCGTGCTATCCATGCACTTTGACGATACCGTGCGCGGGAGGGAATGTGCAATTGAAGAGGCTACTCAGCGGCCGTTCAGGATTCCTGGTTCCGCGTTCCTTTGCGTGTTTATGATTATCTGCCAGCCAGCAATGCCGCGTAGTCCGCTGGCGTGTTGATGTTCAGGGCCACGTGAGGATCATCGACAGCGAGATATTGGATATGTTCCTGGTGCCGGTGCTCGACTTCCCGCGCATTTCCCGTCACAGGCTCACGCAAGAAACGTTCGATGATTTCGCGGCCGGCCACAAAGGGATGGCCGTGTTTCCCGGAGAACTCCGGGATCAGCGCCCAAACGCTTTGCGGAGCAGCCTCAAACGAATCCCGCAGCGTCTGGGCCGTTGCGGCATTCACCGGCGGTCGGTCTACCAGCGTGATAAGGGCGGCGTCGCGCCCGCGGTTGAGGACCTCGTGCAGGCCGACCTGCAAAGAACTGAACTGGCCGTTGCTGGGGTCGGGATTGACCACGATCGATGCCCCATTGGCGTAGACGACGGGTGCCAGAGCGGCTTCGTTCTGTCCAGCAACGACGACAACGAAGTCGGTGGAAAGGGCGAGCGACCGGATTGTTGCGGAAAGGAAGCTTTCCGTGGAGGGCGTCTGGCCCTCTGCCGGCGGAGGCCAGGGAAGCAAGGCCTTGTCTGTGCCCATGCGCGAGGATTCTCCGGCCGCGAGAATGACGCCTGCGAAGCTGACCGACCGGGACATGGTGCGGAAGATAGCAGAAAGTCGGGAGAAAGTCAGTGACCAGAAGGCAACCGCCTTAACCACAAAGGGCACGAAGACCCGAAGTTCCTTTGTGAACCTTCGTGCCCTTCGTGGTTCCAGATTTTCGATTGTCGACTAGCGGGTCTTGTTGTCGTCGAGTACTTCGTCCGCGGCGGAGTCCAATTTCGTCTTGAACCAACTCATGTGCGGCAGGGTTGACGTGGCGTGGCGGCGAAACGCGATCAGTTCGGCAGTGATCGCGACCGCGATCTCCTCCGGGGTCACGGCCCCGATGTCGAGCCCGATCGGCGAATGAACCCGGTCGAACAGATGCGCGGGCAGGCCCTCTTCCTGCAGCGTCTTAAAGATACTGATGACCTTGCGCTTGGAGCCGATCATACCAACGTAGCGAGCGCGCGTTTGCACAGCCCAGCGCAGGATGCGCATGTCGTCGCGGTGGCCGCGCGTAACAATCACGATATAGGACGATTCATTCGGATCGAGCTTCTGCATCGCATCATCGAACTCGAGGGCGTGCACTTCGCGGGCCGCAGGGAAGCGTTCTTTCGTTGCGTAAGAAGAACGATCGTCGGCGACGATGACATCGAACCCGGCGGGAACTGCGGTTCTGCAAAGATTGGCCGCCACATGACCTGCACCGAAAAGATAAAGTAGCGCTGGAGGAAGCACCGGCTCGACGAAAATCTCGAGGGCGCCGCCGCAAACCAGACCCGTGTCGTACTTCGGATCCTGGTTCAAGTCAAACTTTAGAGTTTTGGGCTTCTCCGATTCCATCACTTCGCGGGCCGCTTGCCAGACGTCGGCCTCGACACATCCGCCGCCGATCGTGCCGACAATCGAACCGTCGTCCCGTACCAGCATCTTGGCAGTCTGAAACGAAGGGATCGAGCCCCGCACGTTGATAATCGTCGCGACCGCCCCGCGGCGGCCCTGGCGGCGAAGTTCGACGATTTGTTCGTAGATATCCATGAGACTTAAGTATTGGGTCTCCTGATATTCGAGTCAACCCCGCAGCCTTGGCCTAATCGCCCATTACTTCTTCTTTTCCACCACCTTCCAGTACGCCTGGTGTCCGACGTAGTCATCATCTGCCAGGTTCGCGATGATCAGGCGCTTCAGCTTCAGCGGATCGACGCTTGTGCTTTGCACCTTGTAGGCGATCGTGCCATCCGGCCGGATCAGCAACGTGTAGGGCACCGCCGCGTTCCAGTCAGGATCGAACGCCGCCAGTTGCGCATAAAGATCAGTCGACCCGAGGATGAGATTCGTACTCGTGGCGTGTTCTGTCTGCAGTACTTTCTCGACTCCCGCCTTCTCGTCCGGATAGTTGATGCTGACCGTAACGAGGTCAAAAGCGCGGTGTCCGTACATGCGGTACATGGTTTCGAAGGCGGTCAATTCTTTGCGGCACGGACCGCACCATGTTGCCCAGAAATCGACGAGCAGCAGCTTGCCGGTCGTGTTTTTGCGCAAGGCGCGCAGATCGTCGATTGAGACCGGCCTTACCGTCACCGGTTTCCTCTCGATCTCGGTCATCTCTTCGCGGCGGCCTTCCTCTTTGTACAGCCATTTGGTGGAGCAGCCGACCGCAGGTGTCTTGGCGACCTCAATCCCTGTGCCTGCCAGCACGGCATCGAGCGCCAGGCGAGCGTCACGCCGAGTCACCAGCGGCTCTCGGGGATTGTTGTCGACGCGGCCTTCATAGTGGAGTTTTCGATCCTGGTCAAAGATAAAGACGTGTGGAGTTGCGGTGGGTCCGTACAGGTTCGATATCTTCTGATCCTCGCCATCATAGAGATAGGGAAAACTGAAATGGCGGTACTCAGCGCGTATCTGCATCTCTTCAAATGAGTCGCCAACGTCGGTGTAGCCCATCTCATCGAGCCTGACGGCATTGGGATTGTTGGGCTCAATGGCAACTACGGCGACGCCGCGATCTTTGTAGTCTTCGGCGATCCGCTCGATGCGGGTCTCGTAGAGCTGGGACGTCGGACAGTGATTGCAGATGAAAGCGATCATCAGGACCTTGGAGCTTCGGTAGTCCTTCAAGCAATGTGTTTGCTCGTCGACCCCTTTGAGGCAAAAGTCAGGTGCAGTGGCACCGATGGCCAGAGTGGGCGGGCCGTGGTCTTCCTCCTGGGCAGCAGTGATGGTGACCAGGAATGGTACGGCGAGAAACAAAAGTCCAAAATAAATTCGCGTCAGCATAGGAATCGTCACTCGCTTGGAATTCTACATCCACGAAATTCATTTACCAGGGTTTAAGTCGCTGCCACCCAAAATTGAATGTGTTAGTTTGAAGACTCAAATCGTAGCCGGAGTTTTTCTATGAAAGCCGTTCGCATCCATCAATTTGGCGGACCTGAAGTTCTCACCTACGAAGACATCCCCGATCCGCACATGCGCAAAGATCAGGTGCTGGTGAAAGTGAAAGTCTGTTCGCTCAACCACCTTGACCTATGGGTCCGCAAAGGTCTTCCGGGCGTGAAATTGCCGCACATCCTTGGCAGCGACATCGCGGGAGAAGTGGTCGAAGTGGGCGAGTACGTGTCCGGCATCAAGCCTGGTCAGCGTGTGCTGGTCGCCCCAATGCATTTCTGCGGACACTGCGTAAAATGCCTTGCCGGTGTGCAGAACCAGTGCCGCGAGTTCACCGTCCTGGGCAACGCGGTCGATGGCGGAAACTGCGAGCTGTTCGCAGCGTCCGGGGCAAGTATTATTCCGATCCCCGACTTGCTCACGTTCGATCAGGCCGCGAGTGTGCCGCTGGTATTTGTCACAGCCTGGCACATGCTGGTTGGCTTGGCCGGAGTGCGTCCCGGGCAGACTGTGCTGGTGCTCGGCGCCAGTTCAGGCGTTGGTATAGCCGCGATCCAAATTGCAAAGATGTTCCATTGCCGTGTCATTACCACCGCAGGAGATGAGTCCAAGCTCGAAAAGGGAAGGGCTCTCGGAGCGGATCACGGTATTAATCACTATAAGCAGAAAATCGCAGAAGAAGTTCGCAAGATCACCAGTAAAGAAGGCGTCGATATCGTGGTCGAGCACGTGGGCGCGGCCACCTGGGATGAAAGCATGAAATGCCTGAAGGCCGGCGGGACGCTCGTGACCTGCGGCGCGACCACCGGGCCAAGCGTCGGGATCGACCTGCGACACCTATTCGCTCGGCAGTTGCGTATCCTGGGTTCGTACATGGGGACCATGGGTGAGTTGAACGAAGTCCTCGGACACGTTTTCGCGGGACGGCTGAAACCGGTGGTCGATCGTGCATTTCCTCTTAGCGAAATCCATGCAGCGCACGAATACCTTGAGAAGAGCCAGATGTTCGGCAAAGTCATTATGAATCCGTAAATTCGCACAGCTGGAACGAACGTAAGGATACCTTTTGCAACTTAGAAGAAAACGCCGAGACATTACTTGGAGGCAGGTGCTGTTCCTGCTCATTTATGGCGCGCTGGTCGGTCGTCTCTCGTTTGTCAACCTCGACATCTGGGGCTCCGGTCACGACACCCGCCATCAACCGTTGTACAGGCTAGGTGTTCTTGTAGGCACCCTAACCTTTCTCGCAGGAATATTTGGTTTCGTCGCGATTCTTGTTAAAGGCGCGTTTACGTCCCCAAATTCGTCAATCTCGGCGTCACAGAGCGCATCCACCAAGGAGCTCTCCGTCAAGCAGACAGCCGTTGCCAGCCGTGAAGGAGCGATGCTGATGAGCCTCCGCGTGGCCCTCGTCTCTGCGATAGTAGTAGCTTGCTTTGGCGTGTTCCGGGACGTCGAACGCAAAAGCATGTGGGGTGGATCCTACTTTCGATCGTACTTTCTTAGCGCTGTACTGTTTCTGATCATGAGTCAACTGGCCTACGTGGTTGCGCTCTTTCGGATTTGGAGGCGTCCCGATCGGACCGGACTTGCCATTTCTTTCTCTTCCGGCATCGTGGAGGCAGCGGTTCACTTGCCATTTTTCAGCAGTTCGATGAGTTCTGACCCATGGTCCCCGCTCCCCTCTGTATTGGGTGTCGCCTGCGCGATTCTGGCGTACGCGGTGTGGCGTGGTGCCGGACAGCGGGAAGGCGATGTTCGCTACGCTGCTTCTGTCTTTGGCGGATTCTTGGCGTACACTCTGCTATGGCGCGTCGTCGATGCCAGTCTCCTTCTGCTTTACTAGTAGCAGTTTGTTTGAACTGCGCCGTGCGACCTAAGAGCCAATGGCGCTATTGCTCAGTACCTTCCTTGCCGTCTGTGGTTTAAAATATCTGCATAATGTCCCGCGAACTCAATTTTGGCCCCTATGTTGATGTTGAAAACGGCAAGAAGGTCGTCAGAGACCTGACTTTCGGCAATCCGACGCCGGAGGGCGTGGTCCTGACCACGCTTGATTCCGCCGTCAATTGGATGCGCAAGAGCTCGATCTGGCCCATGACGTTCGGTCTCGCCTGCTGCGCCATCGAAATGATGTCGATGGGCGCCTCGCGTTTCGATATTGCGCGCTTTGGCGCCGAGGTGTTTCGGCCCTCGCCTCGCCAGAGTGACCTGATGATCATCGCCGGCCGTGTCTCGAACAAGATGGCGCCAGTGATCCGGCAACTCTGGGAGCAGATGCCCGAGCCTAAGTGGGTGATGTCGATGGGTGCCTGCGCTACGTCAGGCGGCGTATTCCAGAACTATGCGCTGGTGCAGAGCGTGAACCAGGTCATCCCGGTCGATGTCTATGTTCCCGGATGTCCGCCCCGGCCCGAGCAGTTGATCTACGCGATCACCCTTCTGCAGGAGAAGATTCAGAAGGAACGCGGCACGATCCGCAAAGCCCTGAACCTGTCCTGAATCCCAGAGGTTTAGGCTTCCTTATGGAAGTGTGAACAGAAACATGATCTGCTTCTGGATCACGATCGGGCTGCCGTTCAGCGTCGCCGGATGATAACGCCACTGGCGAACCGCTTGTTTCGCAGCTTCTGCGAGAAGCGGCGATCCACTTACGACCGCAATCTCTCCCACAGCTCCGTCTGCGCCGATCGTGGCAGAGAGAACTACCTTGCCGCTGATCCGTTCGGAGCGTGCTTGCATCGGATAGCCCGGAGCAATTTTGTGAATCAGAGTCGGCTCGACAACTCCCTCCGATACACGTGGCCCAGCCGACGGCAGTTGCGCGGGTATAGATGAGAGTTGAGCCAGCTGCTCGGAGTTTACTGAGGGCGTAAGCTCGACGGATGGAGGCTCAATCACCGAAGTCTCGGAATCTGTCTTCTTGGGGCTTGGCGCGGTTGTGCTCTCTGCTGTTGGAGAGTTCGATGTAGGAGTGGTCGAAGCAGAGTCTGGTCTTACTTCGATAGGTTTTAGATCCGCTGCATTCAGTACAATCTGGGGCCTTGAGCGGTCGGAACGGGTTGTAGGTACTCCCGGCCCCGGCTTAGGAGTGATCGCGCGGATAGGCTGAGGATGTGCCGGCTCCGTAGTGGCCGCGTGTACGCTCTGCCCACCGATCGCAGCTTCGTCTGCGGGGACGTGCCAGCTCCACCAGGCCACTGCAACCGCCAACAACAGGAGGAGCGCGACACCCCCAACGTACCAAAGGCGCCTTTTGCTCGGCTCCGATAAACCGTCGAGGATGTCCTCGGTTGCCAGCGGTGGTGTCGAATAGGTTGTGGGACTGGTGAATGTCGGCATCGGCCTGGCCACCAGTCCATGGTCACGCGCTTCTCGCATGTAGGCCGTTTCCGCAATCAAAGCCAGATCCCTCAGCGAACCGAGTGCGTCACCATCGAAGGCATTGGGTCGTGCGGCGAATGCTTCCAGGATTCCCGCCGCAGTTCCCCGTTCGCGCACAGGAACTGCGGCCACCGAGCGGATTCCCAGGCTACGGCATACCTCGGTGTCCACGCGCGGATCGGTCATGGCGTCGTGGCAAACCAGCATAGTCGCCGTACGCAAGCACTCCCCGGAGATGCCTGATTCAGTGTTGATAGGTGCGCCGATCGGCGGGGCGATGTCTCCGCTGCGCGCACGGCAAATGATGATCCCTCTTGCCTCAAGCCCAAGGGCGGTGCCATCCGCGCCGCTCAAAACCCGAGCTGCGTCAGCAACAGCGTCGACGATGGCCGCCAGCGGTTGCGTGCCAGATGTGGCCGCTTCGCGCAGGATGCTGACCAAATCGAGATCACTGGGAGATTCCTCGACCGTTGCCGGTTCAGAATCAAGCGGACGGGGGAAATCGCCATTCGAGGGAACAGATGACGAAGACGCTTGACGCGAAGCAGTAGCCATGGCCCTAGTCGCCTTGTGGAAGAGATTTTGGCCAGAGACGAATCCGCCCGCACAGCGGAAAGCGCGCTATTAGCGCGAGTTTGGCCTAAAACTCCCAGTCTGTCAATCTCTCAGAAGGACTTTCTTTAACCAGTGTCCGAGCTTTCCACCGATCCCAGCGGCCGAGGTGGCACATCTGACTCTCAGAACGCCCCTGGTTAGGACCCGCACATGGACCGATGCCGAGCCTGCTCTGGGCGTCTATTTCGAAGCGCCAAAACTCTGAATTTTGCTGTTATCTGCCAAGCGCTATAATGACATCTAACTCGAGTGGTGCTTTATGCAACGTCCTGTCCCGGTCGCATTCCTCGGACTTTTCCTCATCACTATTGCGCCAAGTTACGGGCAAAACACTAATCCCACGCCTGCTCCGAAGTCAGTATCTGCGCCTGCGGCTGATACCTCGCAGTCTGCCCTGGAATCGCCGACGATACCGGCCAATGCCCCCCATATGTCTAAGCAGACGCGCTTTGAGATCATCCGCGATTTCGAAACCCAACTTGTCTACTCCCGAGCCCAATTCCCTATGGGCTCGAAAGGGTTGAAACTGAAAGACGGCATCGCCACACCCAACGGTCAGGAACTGCAGCAGCTCATCGTCTTATGGGGACCGTCGATCAAACCGGGGGATCCGGCCCACATTTCCTTCGTGCGGATCAAGGATAACTACATTCATCTCGACCTCAATGGCGGTCCGGTGCACCGCAAAAAGTGGTATGAGCACATCGAGGTGGGTGGAGCAAATGGTGCTTCTGTGCCGCTGTCCCGGGACCAGTCGACCGACAACCCCCATGGAAGTTATCTCGAGGTGTATTTCGACAAGTATGTTCCCGAGATGAGTCCGGCGCAGTTGCGAGCGCTGCTTTACCCGGTGTTGGACTTCAATGCCCGGAACAAAGAAGAGGCCTATCTCGATACCGTGCCGCCGAAGGTGAAAGAGGCGATCAAGGCGCATCGTGTGCTGGTCGGCATGAACACAGAGATGGTTATGCACGCCAAGGGTAAGGCTCCAAAGAAAGTACGGGAGAAAGACGGCGACACTGAGTACGAAGAGTGGATCTATGGCGAGGCCCCGGCGGACGTGGACTTTGTGCGAATTGTGGGCGATGAAGTCGTGCGGATCGAGACCATGAAAGTTGGCGGCGAGAAGATTGTCCGCACCGAGAAAGAAGTGATTCTCGCAAAGCCCGATCAAGAAGCTGAGGCCAAGAAAGAAGAACGGGATCGTCCGGCAAATGCGCCCAGCCTGCGGCGTCCCGGGGAGGACCCTGAAAACGTGCCTAAACCTGCCGATGGAGTCGGCCCCATTCCGCCAGCGACCCCTCCCGATATGCCGTCACCACCTCACGATCCTGGACCAGGCGATATGGTCGGACGTCGCTAGGATTTCTACAAGTTAACTTGTCATTCCGAACCGTCCGCAGACGCGCGTGAGCGCGGAGAGGACGTGTGAGGAATCTGTTGTTTGCGGTGTGTCCCCATGCGGTTGTGGTAGCAGCATCTCGCCGCCGCGCCTAGCCACGAAGTAGGGGTTGGATGCGTCGAAACCATCACCCCGTTATTTTGTTGCCACAGTAGGCGCGACATCCGCGAACGAGAAGGCAAACGAAACGTTGCCATACTCCTGCCCATCCACCTCGACGTAGGGATAGACAAAGTAGTTCAGCGGCTTGCCGTTCTGTGGAGGACTCAGGTTCAGATCGCGGCCCATCGTAAACTGCACGCGATTCACGTCGTGCGAGCCAAAGAAGTAATCATGCTTTTCCGGATGTTTCCACGCCTCCGAGATATCAACTGGAATCCACCCTTTGCCGTCGACATAGAAATCGGACCAGCAGTGATATCCGGCAATCTCGCCCGAATGCTTGTCCGGCGGGAGCGGGAAGCCGATCTCGAAGCGCGCCGGAATGCCTTGTGAACGGGCCATTGCGATGAACAGCGAATGAAAGTCTGTACAGTTGCCCTTCTTCGCATCGCAGGCGTAGAGGACGTCGCCGTGACCCCAGCCCGTGCCGCTCTTGTCGTATTTCATCGTCGTGAAGACGTAGTCGTAAATCGCGTGCGCTTTGTCCAGCGGATCGTTCTTGCCTGTGGTGACTTTGATCGCAAGGTCGGCAGGGACACCGGTGATCGGGACCAGTACATCGGGTTGCAGATCCTGACTTCGCTCTTTGCTGCCCAGCGAAACCGTAGATAGCTTCGCCACGGGATTCAGCGCAATTCGTTCGTGGCGGGTGACATCGTACTCGATGTCGAAGTGCAGTTCCGATGCGGTCGATTTGCTCGTCTCGGTATAGTAAATCTGGTTGCCGTATTTGGACTCGCGTGTCTTTTTCAGGGGAAGATCGCCGTTGGCGGAAACGATTTTTATTTCCTGATAATCATCGGATTGGGCGGTGGGAATCCAAAGACGAACACTCTTGCCCGCCGGCACATTCTTCACGGTGAATGCGTAATGAAACCTGAATTCGCGAGACTCTTGTGCGTGTGTAGAAATGGACAAGGCGAGCAGAAATATACTGAGCGAGATTTTGTGGAGCATGTACAGATTCCTTTCAGGTCCGGAAGCATGAGTGTTGATTCTCAAACGACACACGGGCGTTTTAAGAAGAACTCCGTCACGTGAAGCCGCGCTTCTGGATGCGCATGAGAAAGAAGATGCCGCAAGGGGAATGACCGATGCGATGTTTTTCCAAAAAGTTGTCGACTTGAGTGCCCATCACTCTCGCCCGTTAGGCGAGAAGTAGGACAGTGTACGCCGGCCCCGAACTTGGCGCTACGCCAGAATGCGGACGGGGTCGGGGAAGGATACCAATGCCCCTTCCGATGTTTGGAAGGGACAGCAATCGGGATTTAGCCCTCACATGGAGGGATGCCAGGGTGCATGCTGAATCCGAAAGGCGAGGATGAATAATGTCGAGAAGAGATGGTGTGGTGCTTTGCAGTCGCGTGCTTGCGGTGCTCTTAACAATCTGGGCTCTGAGCGAAGTCACCTACTTACCGACAAGTGTGTACTCGCTCCTGCATTATGCGGACGGAGCGTCAACTTCTTCTGCCCCGTACTGGCGGCATCACTATGTGATGGCACTGGGATTCCTGACTACCCGGATTGTTGGCTACTCGCTAATGGCTTCGTGGCTCTTCCGCTGCGGGCCAGACATCGAGGAACTCCTGCTGCCAGAGGACCGGTAAGAAGCGCGGACAGATCCGTCTACTGCGAAGGAAAATGGAGCGGGAGACCGGGATCGAACCGGCGACATCCAGCTTGGGAAGCTGGCGTTCTACCGCTGAACTACTCCCGCTCAGTCGTGAACGAAACTAGCTTACCACCTGAAATAGGGGCTCACAACTCCAAGAACTTCTCAACTACAAAGGGCACGAAGTTACGCGAAGGAAAAATCAAGCAACCCTCCTTCGTGTCCTTTGTGGTTAGTGATTTTGGCGTCCGTTTCGTGAAGCCAGCCGTTGATTCGTGTTTTAATAACCGAATTCTCTCGGGACTCAAAGGACAACCATGCGCTCGACCAACCCATCGCGTCGTAACTTTTTACAGAGTGCCGTGAATGCCAGCGCCGCGGTGGCCGTCTATCCGGCACTCGGCGCCGCCCGCGAGATCACACCTGCGAAGCCGGCCACCTCCGATGTGAAACCGTTTGAACTGGACGAGGTCACCATCTCCGAATTGCAAGATGGGATGAGATCCGGCAAGTTCACGGCGCGGTCGCTCGTAGAGAAATACACCGCGCGAATTGACGAAATCGACAAGCGCGCTCCCGCCGTGAATGCGATCATCGAGCTAAATCCTGACGCTTTCGCCATTGCCGACGCGCTCGATGAGGAACGCCGAGCCAAAGGACCGCGCGGGCCGCTTCATGGTATTCCCGTCCTGATCAAAGACAACATCGACACCGCTGATCGTATGATGACTACCGCCGGTTCGTTGGCGCTGGTCGGTTCCAAACCGCCGAAAGATTCGTTCGTGGCGCAAAGGCTACGGGCGGCCGGTGCGGTCATTCTCGGCAAAACAAATCTTAGCGAGTGGGCCAACATCCGTTCCAGCCATTCGACCAGCGGCTGGAGTGGACGTGGCGGCCTTACCAAAAATCCCTATGCACTCGACCGCAATGCCTGCGGATCCAGTTCCGGCACGGGCGCCGGCATCTCCGCAAATCTCGCTGCGGTCGGGATTGGCACCGAAACCGACGGCTCCATCGTGTGCCCGTCTTCCTCTAACGGCCTTGCCGGAATCAAGCCGACGGTAGGATCGGTGAGCCGTTCCGGGATTATTCCGATCTCGCACAGTCAGGATGGCGCCGGCCCGATGTGCCGCACGGTGCGCGATGCTGTCATCCTGCTAGGAGCGTTGACCGGGGTTGATCCGGAAGACTCGGCGACCGCCGCGAGCGCGGGAAAGTCGCAAACTGACTACTCCCAATACTGCGATCCCAATGGACTGAAGGGCGCGCGCATCGGTGTGGCACGCAAGTATTTCGGCTTCAACGACGCTGTGGACGCTCTCATGGAAGAAGCGCTTGACGTCATGAAGAAGCAGGGAGCGACGCTTGTCGATCCCGCCGACATCGAAACGCTCGGAAAGTTCGACGACAGCGAACTGCTGGTCTTCATGTATGAACTGAAGGCTGACCTCAATGCGTATCTGGCACGGCTTGGACCCAGCGCACCAGTGCGCACGCTCAAAGACATCATCGAATTCAACGATCGCAATCGCCAGAAGGAGATGCCTTACTTCGGCCAAGACTTATTTCTGAAGGCCGAAGGGAAGGGGCCACTCAGCGAAAAAGCATATCTCGACGCTGTAGCCAGAAATCATCAGTTGGCGCGCACCGAAGGCATCGACGCGATTATGGATAAGCATCACTTGGACGCACTGGTAGCGCCGACTGGCGGTCCGGCGTGGCTCACCGATCTGATCAATGGAGATCACTCGGGGGGAGGTAGTTCGAACGCAGCGGCCGTCGCGGGATATCCCAACGTCAATGTGACCGCAGGGTCTATTTTCGGTCTTCCAGTGGGCATTTCGTTCTTCGGCCGTGCTTGGAGCGAGCCCACCCTCATTAAGCTTGCCTATTCGTTCGAGCAGGCTGCGAAAGCACGGCAAGCGCCAAGATTCCTGGCAAGCGTCGGCCCAGCGTGAGCAACTGCCTCGATTCAACGCCGCGCCGACGTCATCAGGCCGCGACTTGGTTTTCTGCGCCTCGGAACAAGGCGCGCATTGCATGGATTACGAGTTTCGCGAGCAGCACAATCATCAAAATGAGCAATGCGGCGAGCGTGCCTGCAATGTAGGGATGCCTCGTCGCGAGCCAGGTCAGACCGATAGCAAGCGCATCTTCTGCCAGGCTCAGGGTGATGTTTGAGAACGGCTCCGGTGAGGGTGTGACGGCTGCGCGAGCGGCAGTTTTGCCGCTGTGCGCGATGAGGGCGACGAGGGCTCCGACTAATGCAGCGAGTAGTTGATGCTCTGGAGAGAGCTGGCTGGTGGCGCGGTAGGCCAGGAGTCCGGCGACGGGTACTCGTATGAAGGTGTGAAGGGCATTCCAGATCAGATCGAAGGCAGGGATTTTATCGGCGAAGAACTCGATCGCAAACAGAGCGGTGCTTCCCGCGATTACGGGCCAGCTCTGTAGTAGCTGCAAGCCCGGAGGAAGCGGAAGATGACCGAAGCGCGCCAGAAGTCCCAGAACAGCCACCGTGGCGTAGACGTTCAGGCCCGCGGCGAACCCGATGGCGACAAGAAGCGCGAACAACTCGGTCGGCGGGATTTTGAGAACATCCAGCATCAGCGCGGTGTCAGGTCTTGGGTATTAGGAGTTGACGCAATCACTCGTCCGACGTGGTAATCTTAGCGCCAAAACCTAGCCTGGACCTAACCTCTGCTGAATAAGACCGACAGTCTCGCCAAAATACAAAGGGTCGCTCCGGGGAGCGACCCTGAATCGTACCCAGCCCACATCTAGAGCGTAGACTCGATCTCGAACCCCCATGCTTCCAGAAGAGGTTCGGGGATGTACTTTGAGTTCTTGTTGCGGCGAGCCCACTCCCGAAGACGAGTCGAGCGAAGATATTGGTCAGGGGAGAGCTTATATTCACGCACAACCTGTTCGAATTCGGTGATCGTGGGGGTAATCGGGCCGATTGGCTCCGGCTTGCCCCAATTTGGATTTCCGCGTCTCTTTGCCATGAACTATTGCCTTTCCGCTTGGGGAATATGACTACAAAACCCTCTCAACTATAAGATTCTCCGGGGCGGCTTAGGGATTCTCCGAAAACTTCCCCACAGGCGAAGCCTTTCCTCACTGTCCGTGTGAAGCCGCAATACTAATTAGGAGACCCACCATCCTAACGGCAATTTAGCTAAAAAGTCAATGAAATCTTGAGGGCGGGTTTCCCATCAAGGTATTCGTAAGTCTTTGTAACATTGTGCTTTAACCCGTTTACAACAGCTCCCATTGCAAATTGCTAGGGCTTAGCTTGCTGCGTTCCGGTAGTTAATTGGTTCGGCAGCGCCGGCCCTGTGGTTACGCCCGTAATCGGCCCTGGGGTTGTCGACATTGCCCCGGTTTGGTCGATGGAACTAGAGTTCAGTAAGGACGGCGTTTTTCAGATTTCGCCACAGGGGCAGGCGTGCGTTAGTCCCATTGATTCGGCATGGTTTACCTATGGGCTTGAGGTCACTACTACTGTGTTCGGACGAAAAGATTGTGCGGGTGCTGCGGCGCGTTCTCGGCGACCTCGACATCGAAGTGGACTTGTGCCTTAACTCCGACACGGCCCTGAGGAAACTAACCCGGGAGCGCTTTGAAGGCATCATTGCTGACGTGGCTGATGACGGGGCGATCGATGTGTTGCGAAGCGCTCGCTTGGCCCCGTGTAACAAGCAGGCGGTTGCCGTCGCTATCGTTGAACCGATCGTCGGACTGAAGGCAGTTTTTGATATAGGCGCTCATTTTGTGTTGTACAAGCCGGTATCGAGCGAACGGGCAAAGTCCAGTTTTCGCGCGGCGCGAGCGTTGATGAAGAGCGAACGACGGCGTAACGTCCGGGTGGCAGTCCAGATTCCGGTGATCATGAGAAGTTCTGAAGCTGGCGCGAACATGAAAGTAACAACCGTCGATTTGAGCGAAGGTGGTATGGCGGTCGTTCTGCCGAGCCGCAAGCGCCCCACTGGCCGTTGGCAGATTGCTTTTACTTTGCCGGGAACAAGTACGCCTGTGGAGATACCCGTCGACTTCGCGTGGGAGGGGACGAAAGAGCAGGCGGGCATTCGGTTCCTGCAGACTCCTCCGGAGGTGGCCCTGCGGCTCCGCGAGTGGCTGAAGCAGAATTCTCCCGATGCCGAGCAGGATGATCCTCCCATCCGCTGTCAACTCACCGATTTGAGCGTGGGCGGATGCTATTTAGAAATCTCATCGCCGTTTCCGGTTTCGAGCCGGTTGGTGCTCTCGATGAGTGCGGCCGGGGTCGAACTTCGCGCGCAGGGCGTGGTGCGGATTATGCATCCCGACCGAGGCATGGGAGTTGAGTTCACGCAAAATACCCGCGAGCATCGCGCCGCGCTCGAAAAATTCCTCAACGTGCTGACGGAGAATCGCTCTCTGCTACCGGAGTTATTCGTCCAGCCAGAGGGACTCGAGGTTGAGAGCCAAAGAACCGCTGCCGTAACTTCGGATATCGAAGATCCGCTGCTCCAGCTCTTCTATGGAGAGCCCGTTTCTGCCGAGGCTTTTCACGAAGCTCTGCGCAAACAACGCGCTATCCCGGCGGTAGTTGGGAGCACACAAGCAGCTGCAGCCCACGCCTGACACTTCTGCCACAGATTGTTCGTTAATCCTCGACTTACCTGGAAGGATCCGAGGCGGCTTTTGCGGGGATCGGTTGCCCTGAATCAGATTCTTGTTCACTCGCCAGATGAAATTTAAACATCTGGGGCAGGACCGACGACCAGTATTTCCATGTGTGCCCACCAGGCCCAGTCGACCACAGATGGGGAATGCCGATCTCAGTCAGCCTTGCATGCAAATCGCTCATCGTTGAGAAAAGACGATCATTCGATCCACACGCGAGGAGAAGTCTGGGAACGGGTCCAGGGACCACAATTGTATGCTTGCCTCGGCCCTGGGAGTCGAGTGGCCCGGGCGGCGGTGGCTGCGATGGCCAGTAACTCCACTCTGAATCCACGAGCCCACTGATCACGCTGACACTAGAGAACCGTCCGGCGTATCGCCGTCCTATATCCAGCGATAGGTAGCCGCCGAAAGAGAAGCCGCCGATCGCCCAGCGCTGTCGTTCGAAAGGGACAGCATAGCGGCGCGAAACCGTTCCTGCCACCTCCTCCGCCACCAAAGTTAAATAGTTAGGGAATGGGTATCGGTCGGCGTACTCGCGGTAAAAGTTGCTGAAGCGAACGTCCGGCAGGATTACGATCGCGGGCCGCACCTCGTGCCGGCTCAGTAGTTGATCGTATACCTGGTCCACCTTGAGGTGTGTCAACAGGTCCTCTGGCCGGTCGCGCCAACCATGATTCAAGATGAAGACTTCCGAGGGAGCAACCTGAGTTTTGGGGACTAACGCCAGGAAAAAGCGCGG
The DNA here is from genome assembly GCA_035568275.1 of Candidatus Sulfotelmatobacter sp. GTDB lineage: Bacteria > Acidobacteriota > Terriglobia > Terriglobales > Acidobacteriaceae > Sulfotelmatobacter. Next base: position 30,724 of record DATMOO010000318.1, on the reverse strand, counting down.
CTCGTTCATTTCATTGGACCAGAAACGAACGCGTTCCACGAAAAGGTTAGTGCGCTCAGAGAGGCGCGCGAACTGGATCTCGCCGCGGTTGAGTGGCGCCTTTTCGAACGCCTCTTTGTGTTGCCAGCACGCAGGCGAAAATAACGCCGCCACCAGTGCCAGTCCTTGCAGTCTCCAACGGTTCCACACCGCGCGACACCTCACCGAATTTGTTGCCCGGTCGCTGAAGCGTCAGTTTTCTGGGCGGCCAGCTTTTTACGGATCAGTTCATCGATCCGGTCCAGCGTATCGAGGCTATGGACGTTAATTTCTCTAGGCACAAATTCGACTTTGAAGCGCGCTTCGAGGAAAGCTACGAGGCCGAACATGCCGACCGAGTCGATGAGACCGCCGGTGACAAGCGGCGTAGCGTCCTCGATGGTCGTCTGATGCACACCGAGCAGAACGTTTTCAGCGATGAATTGCCGGACTGCGGTCTTGATTTCCATGGTCTGGTGTTGCATGGTCTGATCTTGCATGGTTCAGTGCTTTCGCGATTCTGGATAAAGCTAGGTAGTCGATCTTGCCTCTACTTCCTGTTGGTACGGCATCTAGAAATACGATGTGGTCGGGCACCATATACAGGGGCAGCGTCCGCGCACAGTGGGCTTTGGCCTCGACCAGGGTGATCGCGTCGGGAGAACGGGGGCGGACAAACGCTGTGATGGCGATTCCCATCTTCCCGTCGTCGACGGCCACCGCCGCCGCTTCCAGTATATCCTCGCAGCCAGCGAGGGCAGTCTCGATTTCCCCCAGTTCAATCCGGAAACCGCGGCGTTTCACTTGCCGGTCGAGCCGTCCGAGGAAAAGGTAGTTGCCGTCAGCCGCCTGCGACACACGGTCTCCGGTGCGGTAATAGCGCTTGCCATCCAAACTAACGAAAGCGCGCTGTGTATCTTCGGGACGGTTCCAATATCCGCTCATCACGGAGTCGCCGCCTGCGAGCAGTTCGCCACTGGCCGGGTCGACCGTCACGGTTGCGTAGGAGCAAGGCTGGCCGATCGGCAGAGGCAGTGATCCGTCGAAGCCGTGCGGCACGCGACACCACGTGACCACGTTCGTCTCGGTTGGACCATAGAGGTTCGCGCAATCCGCCTGCGGGAGTGCCGCTTGTAATTGCGACACGTAGTGACTACGTAAAACCTCCCCGGCGAAGAGGACCAGACGCAGGCCCGGATAATCATGCTGCGCCAGCCGCCCATCTTCTAGCATGCCAGCCAGGATCGAGGGCACAGAGTACCAACAGGTGATGCGTGCCTCGCGCAAAAACTGTACCAAGAAGCGCGGCATCCACACGCTGTGCCCGGGGACTAGGACGCAGGTGGCGCCGCACAATGCCATATTGAAAATGTCGAACGTTGAGAGATCAAAACTCAGTGGCGACGGGCATGCGATGCGATCGGCTGAACTGATCTGAAACTCGCGCGCGGACCACCTCACAAATGCGCTTACCGCGCGGTGAGATAGGAGCACTCCCTTCGGCTGAGCCGTGGATCCTGAGGTAAACAGAATGAGAGCCGAGTCGGCGGCATCTCCTCGGGGCAGCGAACCTTCCACGAACAAATCTTTAGAGGTAGATGACGCGACCGGCCACGGGATGCTGCCGCCCGTTTCGCGATCGGTGATTCCCGGCGGAGAAGCGCTGTCGCCCTCGATCACAAGCCGCGCCCCGCAATCTGCCAGGACTGTTTCGATTCGCTCCTTCGGCCACTGTGGATGGATGGGAACATAGATCGCACCAGCCATAAGGGACGCAAATACCGAGACGATTGCTTCGGTCGTCTTCGGCAAGACCAGAGCGATGCGATCCTGTCTTCGAACACCGTGCTCCACAAACCGCACAGCCAGCGATGCCGCCTGCTCGAACAATTCGCGGAAAGAGGTGACGCGATCCTCCTCGCCGGGACCTGCCTCGATGATCGCTGGAGCATCTGGCGTGGCCGCTGCCGTGTGCCGGAGCCAATCCGAGAGCACGTCACTTTCAGATTTGGGGTGTTCAGGCTCGGGCAAGCGTTACCCCCCAGGTGAAGCCGATTCCCGCGGAAGCGAATAGCAACAATTGCCCCGGACGAATTCGGCCCTCGCGCCGCAGGTGTACATAATTGATGATTAAGTCGCTGGCAAAAGTGTGACCATACTCTGCCATGGGAGTGGGCGGCAAGCCGCCCTCGGGCAATCCCACCATCCTGCGGAAACCATCGCGGTCCCGTTGGCTGATGTTGGAATAGATGAAATGATGAATATCTTTCAAGCTCAGGGAAGATGCTGCCAGGGCTTTTTGCACCACCCAGAGCAAGTTCAGATAGTAGACCGGCATCACTTCGTTTTCCATGCATGCAGCATCCACTTTGATCTCGAGGTGCCCGTTGGTCTTAATCAACGCAATGGCCTCGTGCAGATGGCCGAGCGTCATGGCTTCGACGCCCAGCAGCAAGGGACCTTCGGCACCTTCGCGCTGCAGAATAACCGCACTTGCGGCGTCGCCTTGCACGGTAATCGGAAGCAGGGAGCGGCTGCCCTGAGGCGCGCTATCGCCCGTTACCAGCAGGGCAGTCTGAATGCTTTCATCGGTCCTCATCCAACCCAGTGCGGTCTTAATCGCGAGGTGAAGCGCTGCACAACCGCCGGACTTGAAACTTAAGTTGAGTGAAGTTTCCGCCCCGAGTTCGTCGCTGAGTTTGTGAGCGAAAGAAAAATATTGTGAGTTCTCTCCCGGGAAAGTGCTGTAATCCAGTATGAGATTGACATCCTGTCCCGTAATCCCAGCCTCGGTCATAGCCGCTGAAGCAGCTTCGAGAACCAAATCGTAAGGTTGCTTGCTGCCGCACACACGGACGCGACTTAGTCCGAGACCTTCCGTGGCCCTTTGTCGGGCCTTCGGGCTCAACGGTGCGAGCGTTGTCTCGACTCGATCTCGTTCCTGATCCAAAACCGATTCGACGGTCTCATCTTCGGACGGAACACTGAATGCCGCGGACGCAATTCGCACATTCATATTCAAGGCAACTCCAGCAAAAGCGCTGCAAACCCATTTTCGCCGGATGTTCCTAACAACAGCGCCTGTCCGCTGGGCGGCTGGCCGCTCAACGCCAGGATTAAGTGCAGAAGAGCGCTGGTATCGGTAAGACCCGCAGCAGCAGCCTGAGCCGGAACGATTCCCGAGCTTGTTCCGGAAATCTCGCCCGCCAACGCAGATGTACTGCTGGTGGCGCAAGGCGCACCATTACTTGCACAAATGGTGATACTCGGTACGGAGCCGCCGAGCATCTGGCGAATGGTCTCCACAGCTTCTCCGTCGGCCGACCAGCGCCCCGAACTGAAATGGGCATACGCGCGCACTTCACGGCGACCGGTTGGTTCCAGCACCAACGCCGCGACCCCTTCGCTCGGCACAAACCCACTACCATCCGCCAAGGGCTCCGAGTTGAAGCAGGACGGCGACAACAAACCTGCCACCTCGTACCAATCGTAGACGGCGCGCGTGAGTGTATCACCGGCAAGCACAATGGCCAAATCCGCCAGCCCGTGGCGGAGCAGCGAAGCCGCTTGGATTAACGCGCTCTCGCCGGCAAAGCCCTTGCAGCCGACCGTGACATTGGGCCCTCGCGCTTCATGCCATAAAGCCACATGACTTGCCGGAGCGTTGGCGAGCCCTTCCGGGAAAGGACTGGGGTCGGTCGCGGACCAGCCATGCGCGGCAGCACTATGGAAGAAAGCTTCCGTAAGTTCAGCGCAGCCGAGGCCAGTGCCGAACACAACCGCAACCCGGGAACGGTCCTCCTGGCTCAAATCGATCCCAGCATCCTGAATAGCCAGTGAGGAAGCCACCATGGCCCACGCCGACAGGCGATCCAGTCGCCTCGTTTTCAAACCCGGCACCACGCTGGCGGGACGAAATGGCTTCACCAGAAATGCTCGCCGCAGTCCGGAGGTTGGCCACGCGGTGATGGCTTCGGGTTCCAATGCGCACGGTGGGATCAGTCCGGCGAGCGGACCATAGGGACTCACCGAACCGATGCCTGTAATAGCTGCCAAAGTCGGGGTCATCCGCGTCCACTCCCGAACTGTCCGTTCCCAAATATGAGCGCCGCGTTGCTGCCACCAAATCCAGCCGAAACGGACATTGCCAGCGGCACCTCCTGGCGAAGAACTTTTCCTCTGAGCCAATCCACACTCGGGCTCTCGATAGGATCCGCCAGCCGTAGCGTTGGCAACAGCGCGCCACAGCGAACCGCGATGATCGCGATGACTGCCTCCAACGCTCCAGCCGCGCCCAGGCAGTGTCCGAAATAAGATTTCGTCGAAGAGACGGGAATCGGACGTTTGCGTTCGCGAAAGGCAGTCTCGTACGCGCTAGTCTCAGCAACATCATTCAGGGGTGTGCCCGTGCCATGGGCATTTACATAGCCGATATTGTCTCCGCTGACCTCTGCCATTTCCATCGCGAGGCGCATGCAATCCGCCAGACCATTCCCCTCTGTCTGTGGGGCGGTGGAATGAAATGCATCATTCGTCATCGCCCAACCCCGCAACACGGCCAGAACGTTGGCATTACGAGCCTCAGCCCGCTCGAGCGTTTCCAGCACAAACACGGCGGCTCCTTCACCCAGGTTCAACCCCTTTCGATTCCGGTCAAAAGGACGGCACGGGTCGGGGTCCAACGCCTGCAGCGAGTTGAACCCACTCAGCGTGAACGGACACAGTGCGTCACTGCCTCCTGCCAACATCATGGGTGCCGCCCCGTCGAGAAGCATGTTTGCCGCGAGGGCGATGGCCATCGCGCTCGAAGCGCACGCTGCAGAAATAGCACAGCGTGGTCCGCGGACGCCGAGATACTCCCCCACTGCGTCGGCAACGCGCGCCGGAGGATACGAAGCTGCCCTCGCTAGACCGCCACGCTGATACCAGGCACTTGGATTCTCAGCGATTTCCGGATCGATCTCACTCAAGCCCGCGACCGTGCTGGCCATGAAAACGCCACTCCCCCGAAGGGCATTGCTCTCGTAGTCAAGATTCCCTACGGCGTCTCGAGCCGCCACCATCGCGAGTCGGTCGCTGCGGGAATACCGAAAACCGAATTCGTTCTGCAGAGGGGGCAATCCGCTGACCTGAGCGGTGCTTCCCACGAAGCCAGGATAGAAATCATTGGTGGGCGCCAGACAACACTTTCCCGAGAACATGCCCGCTTGCAGGCAGTCGACGCCGAGGCCATAGGGACTGACCACACCGACCCCAGTGACGACAATGGTTTTCCGTGAATCAGTCACGAGAGTTAGCCGGCCAGAGATCAAAGAAATTCATCCACTGATCGTAATGGGTCATCAACGTTTTTTCCAGGAAGCGGACGGCCTGGCAAAGAGCTTCCTGCAGGCCGGCATCTGCGTCTCCGGATGCGGCCAGCGATGGAACTGGCAGGATCGGATCTCCCACCAGAGCGCGGTATCGTAGCCAACCTTGGCGAACCACGAAGCCCGGTAGCACGGGCGCGCCTGAGACTTGCGAAAGCAGGAAGGGGCCTAGGGGAAAGATAGTGGGTACGGAAAAAAACGGGACCTCGGCGCCGCGACGCTGATAGACGCGGTCTCCCTGCATTGCTACGATCTCGTTTTGGCGCAGGGCCTGTAAGAGTTCGATAGTGGCCTGCGCGCCGTTTCGGAGATCCACAATTTTGAGTCGTTCGCTGGCCATCAAATTCCGCAGGCTGATTTCTGCCGGGTTGTCTTCGACCACGCGCGCCACGTTGACGGGACGTCCGTGCATTTCCAGAAGACGTGAGGCAAATTCCCAGTTCCCCACATGCGCCGTCCACACAATAAGCCCATTGCCTGCGGCCAAGCATTGGTCGATCTTGGCCCCGCCGCGCTCTGGGTCCACCAACATGCCGAGCAGTTCGGAGTGTGAGGCCTGCGGGACATAACAATAAGAAACCATGAGATCGCAGAACGAATAGAAGACGCAATAGACCTTCCATTGCAACGCAAGTCCGCGCTTACCCGAGACTTGACGCAGATTGCCGGCGACCGCTCGCCGTTCCCGCTTAAGCATGACGAAGAAGATCATGGCCGTGACCACCGCGATGGGAGGATGAAGGAGGCGCGGCACCCTCGGAATGATGACAAATATAATTCGCTGCGCGGTGATGTTGTGAAACCGGTGCTCGTACCAGCGCGTCAATTCCCGCCTGCCCTCATAAGGTAGCCCACGTTGTGATTCAACAGCAGCCACTAAAGCAAGGCACGGTTGCTCCACTCAAGACCACGCTGGTACTCAAGCTCATTGCTGTACATGTTTGCTTGAACAATAACGTGGAGTAGCCTACGGGGGAGTGTAGGGGTCAGGTCCTGACTGCCGCCACCTTGGATTCGATGATCGACGCCAAAGTGTTGAGACTTTCAAAATGTTTCTGGTCGAAGTTGGCCTCCACCAGCTTGATACCGAAGTGCCTCTCAATCTCAAGCACGAGTTGAAGGATATCGACGGAATCGATTTCCAGTTCGCCACCGAGTAATGGCTGATCGTCGCGCAAATCCTCCGGAGTCATGTCGGTGATCCGCAAGCTATTCAATATAATGGGCTTAAGTTGTTCCTTGACGGTTGGCATAATGCTTGTCGGCGGCAGTATAGCACAGCCCTTATTGCAGTCCTCCATCAACTCCGATTACCTGTCCGGTAATGTAGCTCGCCTCCCGGGATCCCAAAAACACTACCAGCGGCGCCACTTCCTCGGGCATGCCAAAGCGCCCCAAAGGAATTTCAGAAAGCAATCGTTTCTCCTCTTTTTGTATGTACTTCGCAGACATGGGACTGGGAATGACGCCCGGGCAGACGGCGTTGACACGGATGTGGAATGACCCCATCTCGCGCGCGAGTGCCTTGGTGAAAGCAATGATGCCGCCTTTGGATGCCGAATAATTGCACTGGCCGGCTTGGCCGCGAACTCCGCTGGGCGACACGATATTGCAAATCGCCCCGCTCCCCCGACGCATCATGCCCGGCAAGGCTAGACGCGAACACAAATATGTGCCGCGGAGATTGGTGTCGATCACGTCATCCCACTGCTCCTCCGACATGAAGGTCAACAGCACATCCCGGTTGATGCCGGCGTTGTTTACCAGGTAATCGACAGGGCCGAACTCCGGTTCGATGCGCTCAAACATTGCCGCCACGCTCGACTGCTGGGAAATATCGGCTTCCACCGCCAGCGCCTGTCCGCCGGCAGTGACAATGCCTTCGACCACCCGGTCCGCCGACTCTTTCCCCTGATGATAGTGCACGGCTACACGGAGTCCCGCGGTCCCGAGCGCTCGCGCGATGGCATTGCCGATAATCCCCGAACCGCCCGTCACCAGCGCTGTCTTCCTATTGGTCTCCGGGTCGCCCTTCCGATCATCCAGCCGTGTTTCAGCCATATCCTCGAATTTAGCGCAGCGGCTTGAAGATCAGTACATAAGCCGCCCAACGCGAGTTGTAGCGCGGGATATTCCCGTCCAGCGCGTAGGAAACCGTGCCTTGCACCAACGTACCCAGAGGACCGGGCGTGTTGAAGTTAACCTCAACGCCGTCGAACTTGCGGAATCGGAGGGACTCGTCCTGGTTGCGTGCGCGCGCATAGGCGTACATCCCTTCGATTTTCATCAAGTCCATTATGTTGAAACCGTAGTGCACGTTCCCCATGGCGATGGCGTCAAAAGTATCCGTGCCAGGGGGAAGGCCATGGAGGCGCGGCGCCGCAAGAAACGAAGGGAAGTAACGTGAGAAGCGGTCCATCTGGTTTCCTCCCCAGTAAGAGAGGTCCCATCCGCCCTTGGTGAACTTTCCTATGTAGTAATCCTTGTTCAAATCGGCGTCGTAGAGCGTGAATGCATTTTGCGGAGGCTGCGTCAACAAATTTGGCGATGAAGAACCGCATCCGGCCGGCGGAGGGTCCGGCGAAGTGCATCCAAACGGCCTCCAGTTGATGCGCTCTCCGCGCGTCCCGTGTGCGTCGAACACGTAGCCTCTGCGGCTGTACTTTATTTCGACGCCCGGTAGCACGGTCAGGCCGTTGCGCGGTAGTTCGTATTGCTCCGCTCCCTGGCTGGTGCGCAGGAAATTGTCATACGTGAGATAGGTCGAGGCCGTCACGCTGAGATGGGTGGCAGGTTGCCACGAGGCCCGCAGTCCGGTGGTTTGCTCCCACGTCCATACCTGCCCTTGCAGCAGTTCCGTGTTACCACTGTACAAGCGATTCTGGCCGGGAAGCGCGTTAAGCGCCAAATCCAACGCCAGGCGGAACTTCGGCCGGTACTGCTTCGAGAGATCGGAAACCAGGATGGGACCGGCAAAGAAGGTCGAAAGCTGAGCGCCCGTGTGGTGAAAATCGAAATCCGCAATGCTGATGCCGAGAAATGGAATCGGAAAGTTGAACGTGCCTCCGTACATCAAGCCGGCAATCAGAGACTCGATGCGCTTCGTGCTCTTGTCCACCAGGACACGCTCGCCACCTTTTTTGGCCAGCGTTCGCAGTCCCTGGTCGGTATCGCGCAACATTGGGTCGTCGGAACTATGCTCAGCCGCGAGAGCCGTACTGAATTGCGGAGTATTGATGACGTAGTCCGAGTACTGCACCTTCCTCTGCAACACAAAATCGCGTCCGGCCGCGTTCAACAACTGCTGGGCGGAGATGGATCGCAGCAAGTTGAACTGATTGCCCCTGTCGTCACGGACTAATTCGAAATTCTGCGTCTCGACGTTCACCAGCACGTTGCTGTTAGCGCCACGTTGACTCAGGTACTGTTTCACCTCGCGAAAAGTAGTGCCGTCGATCCAAATCTTGCCGCTGTAAAGCGCCTCGTCCCGCACTTTGGGTTCGACTCCCACCACAAAACACATGGCCCCGTTGATTTTTTCCGTCCCGAGCAGCTTGTAGTCATAGCGCTCGTTGAGCTTCAATTCGAGGGGCTGCGTCAGCACCTTTTCTGGCTCGAGTTGTGGCAGCGGAAACGCATGGTTCTTGCCGAATTTTACCCCGTTAACGTAAAACTCCTTTTGGGCGATTTCCATCTGGCCGTCGCGGTTGAAGAATTGCTTGAGCTGCATCGACACGTCGAACCCTGGCCCCAGATTGGTACTTTCAAAGTGCAGGCTCATGAAACTCGAAGCCATGTAGTTTTCCAGCCTCTGTTTTTGCGCCTCCCGGTTCTGCTGCCAGCGGGCAATGATTTCCTCGACCTTGAGATCGACTCCACCCTTGACTTCCACCGTGTTGTACTGCGTCTGATCCGCCTCACTCTGTTTGTGGATGGAAATCAGTGCATACTCGCTGGTGCAAGCGCATGTCTGCGCGATTCCCTTGTCCGTCTTGGTGACCTCGCCTGCGGGAAGCTGGGTGCCAGTGAGGGGGTCGTACCACTTGATCTCAAATGGTCCTGGCCTAACGCCCTGTAATCTGACCGTCTTCGGCGAGTCGGGACTACCATTTACTCGGGCCACTATTACCAGATCCGACAGTCCACCGCCGAACGACCTTTTCTCGTCGCTTCCTACGCCATCCGCTGCGACGCTGAACGGCGAGGCTGTGGAATCCGCTGCGAACACGTTGCCTGTGATGTAATGGGTCAAGAAACTGTTCACTGCGCACACGGCGCTTGCGGCCTTGGCGTCTGGCGGGTCTGACCAGACGACTTCAACCGATGTACCGCTAGCCGCGAGCATCGCGGTCACAAACCTCGAGGTCGCCACCGATGCTCCGGCTTCTAACTTGGAGGAGTCTAACTTGAGGACAAGGGGCTTGTTCAGCGCCTGCTCTGCGATCCACGCCGCGTCCTGGCGCCAGGCTTCGGAATAGGTCGTTCCGAGCAGATCGGTATAGGTCGCAAGCCGTTTGACAATGTCGCCATGCTGGCTGACAAACCCGGGCGGGAAAACAAACGCAACACGCAAGCCGGCGTTGCTGGCTTTGGCTCCTAGCGTCAGGCGCACCAGCCCGAACGCGAATAGATTGGGAGCCGTCAGCGGCTCCTTAATTTCCACAATCAGTCCATGCACCGCAGCCGCCGAAAGCGGCATTGATTTCAGGAACGCTCCAACCCTCTCGTTAATCTGCTGCTCGGAATCACTGCCAGAACCGGCGCCCACTACCAAATGCAGCCAGACCTCGGATCCCTCCGGCATGCCTTTGATGGCCTGCGCTTGCTCATCGATAACTCTGGCCGCGCTTCCACCACCCGCGAAATCGAAAGATAGCGGCGGCAGCACGATCACTTTGCCCGGGGCTTCACACTGTTCGGCCGCCTTTAAGCCCGTAGCCAGATTCTGGTCCGTCGGAATGGAAATCGCAGCCCGAGGGAGGCCCGCTTCCGCCGTCAGCGGCAGAAAAAATAAAGCCGAACACAACAGGACGGGGCCAATCCGCCGTAAACCTGCCACTCGGGAGAAGAATCCAGGAAAGAACTGCGTTGGCGAGCAAAGCGCGAATTTCATGAAATTAAGTCCGACAACTTGGGGCCAAAAGTTTGATCGACGATCACAGAAAGGAGTCTGTCGTGCGCCCTGGGACAAGATCGTGCCGATTATAGCTTCGCGAACGTACTGCGTTTGAAGTATATACGAAACGTTTCCAGATGAGCCTGCACTCTATGCCTACTCGACTCTGCGCGGAATAAAGAAGATCTCAATGCGAATCAACCCCGCTCGCACTATGCGCTCGCGCGCGTTGTTCCTGCACCAGAATTGCCGCGGGGATTAACAACAGCCCACCGACCAGCGCCAGAGCGACACCCAATGAGGTCACGAGCCCCATCTCGGCCAGCGGCGTGAAACTAGAAGCCATCAGCGCTCCGAATCCGACAATTGTGGTCAGGTTCGATTGAATCAGGGCTGGGCCGGTGGCCTTCGCAATCGCGAGAATTCCGAGGCGCTTGTTCTCGAGATAACGGCGGACCAAATGGATGCCGTTGTCGATGCCGATGCCTATGATTAGCGGAATCGCGGTGATGGACATGAAACTGAAGCGGTGCCTCACCAGGAGCAACAGCCCGAAAGTTCCAACAATCCCGAATGCGATGGGGATCAGTACGATAAGCGACACGCGCAGGTTGCGAAAACAAAGATAGACAATCAACAGAATGCCAGCCGCCGTCCACACCAATGCCCTGCGGCTGTCATGCAGCACCTGGCTCTGCATGTCGCGGTTCATCTTGTCGAAAGAAAATTCCACGAACGGACCAAACTGATTCCGCCAAGATGCAATGACGCTTTCCGGAACTACATCAATCGCGTCCGGGTCCGTGCCATAGAACGCGATGGCTGCCACGTAGCTGCCGTCCGCCGTCTTGCGAATGCTGTTGTCGAGCAACCCCGGCGGCAGGAATTTGGCGGTTGTGTCCAGGGTGACAGGATCATTATTTTGTCCCAGGGTTCGCAGCCGGTCGATAAAGGGCTGAGCGGGCTCGGTCCGAAAACCATTCTCTCGCAGCGACTCCTCAAGAGCACGGGCGGAAGCCGCAAAATTGACGCCTTTCAGCGAACCGGCCCGCTCGCTCTGTGTCCGCTCGGAAGGAAGCAGCGTCGTGGGAGAGAAGATGGACTTGATGATGTTGCGCTGTCGATACCCTTCGAGCCCGGCTGTCAATTCCTCCGACCTGCCCAGGACTTCCTGCTCTCCACCGGCGATCAAAAACACGTGCGGACTGCCCTCGATGCCGAACCTTGCGGAGAGCCGATTCTGCGCGGCGACCGCCGGATTGTCCGCGCCCGCGATCTCGAAGCGGGCGCCCATCTTGATGGTCGGTAGAAACACTAATGACAACACGAACATTCCCACGCCAAAACCAACAACCAGGCGAGCGCGCCGGCCCACAAAATCGACGCACTTCCGCGCTATCCACGGGAGGAGGCGGAAGGTAATAGTCTCGGGCGCGCGCGGCTTGGAGATCCGCCACCACAGCCCCATCAGCGCGGGAACCGTCAACAGAGTGTGCAGGACCATCATGAACATTCCGACGGTGAGGATGAACCCGAACTCCGCCAATGCCTTGAAGCTGGAGGTCGCCAGCGAGGCGGTAGCGGTCGCCGCCGTTATGATGCAAAGGAGTACGCTGAATCCAGTGGTTTCGAAGGAGCGCAGCACTGCATCATTCAGCGTCCCGCCCTTGCCCCATTCCTGCGGTACGCGATTGAAGAAATGTACGACTTGATCGTCTCCCAGCCCTGCCAGAATCGCGATAAAGGACAGGCTGATGAGATTTACTTCTCCCGGATAGAAACTTGCCACGCCCGTAGTCCAGAGAATCCCGAGGCCAGCGGGTAGCAACGACAGAAGCAGCAGCGGAATCCTGGGATAGATCACCAGGCACAGCAGAAGATTCCCCACGATCGAAATCATAGAAATGCGGCGAATGTTCGTTTCGATGAACTGGTGCTCCTGCTCCGCGTAAACGTAAGCCCCCGCCGGAGTGGCACGCACTCCGGAGTCACGGAAGGCCGGATCTGGGTTCATCGACTGGATGTGCTCCCGCGTCCACCGCACCACTTGCTCCGCGAACTTATAATCCATCGCCGACTGGCGAGGTTCGGCAATGATGAGCAGGGCCTTGTGATCTTTGCTGAAAAATCGGTTCCCCGATCCCCACTGCAGGTCGAAATTGGCGAACTGCGAAAACCCGCTACTGTTGCGCGCCTCAACTTCCATGAGGCCCAGAGGATCTGCGACGAAGTAATTCGTTCCTAAGGACGAGAACGGCGTGACCAGCTCAGTTGCGGCGCGGCGGACGTTTTGATGAATCTGTTGCGGATCGAGCCGCCGCTTAACATCCTCAGTTTGCTCTGGCCCCACGAATGACGGGAAATTCCAGGTAAAATACCGCACGATATTGAGCAGTTCTTCTTCCTGCAAGCCGCATCGCGCATGCAGGAACAGCCCGCTGGTCAGCATGTCGGCGGTGAGACGGTCGGCCGCATCCTCCATCGGCCCGGCCGCGTCCGTTTCTCCATTAGGAGCCTCGATCAGCACAAAAAGCTGGTTGCCATAACCCAGTTCCTTGCCAATCTGGCTTGCTGCTCGCCATTGAGGATCGCGGTCCCCAAACAGGTCGGTCAGGTCCGTGCCGGTGCGCAGGTTGTGGATGTTGGCGTACAGCAGTAAGGTCACAACAAGGCTGATGGCCGTCACCAACCACGGATGGTTCACGACCAGTCCACCCAGCAGGCGCATGAATCGAACCATCATGTGGCTTCCGCCGAAGGTTTTCTGGCGATGAATAAGATATGAGCCAGGGGTAGACGGTTTCGGAACCGGAGTTCTTCCACCCGCATACCACCGCCCTCGAGAACATTGCGGTACTCGGCGGCCCGAAGCGTGAGGGGCCGTATGCCTGTGCGTCCGAACGCGAATATCAGCCGGTCGAAAGCCATGGTGATTGTCGACCACAAGCCACGATCGCGATCGTGCACGCGAAAGATCAAAACTCCCTGAGGCTCCAGCGCCGAACAGCATCGTTGCAGCAAGGTCATTTGCTCATTGGCGCCCAGATACTGCAAGACATCCAGAATAAGAATCAAACCCGCGGGCGGAAGGTTGAAACCACGAATGTCCGCAACGCTCAGGTCGGTGTTCAGCGCGCTGAGGGCCCGGCGAGCGACCGCGACGCGATGCCCGTCCAGATCGCAACCAACAAGGCGCCGGCTGGAATCACCGAACGCTGCGAAACTCAGGGCCATGCCGTAACCGCAGCCCAGATCTACGACTGTCCCCGATCCGAGGACTTTGGCCGCCAGTAACCCGAAAATCCGATCCAGCCGCAGCTTCCAGCTCACAAACTCCCGGTCGGCCCAAGCGCATTGGGCAAACATTGCCTTCACAAAACGAACTCGGTCCCGCAATCCTTGATTGGCGGGCACCTTAAGCTTGATTACAACGGCCGTAGTCGCCGCTCCCACTCCGCCAACCAGCACCCCCAGCGGCACGCTGCCAATCGCCCAGGTCACGAGCACTTCTTTCAAGTGCGCACCAGTCAGTGCGGAAAGACCTAATGGCCGAAACGACCCGCTGCGGAGAAGATAGCCGAGTTCCACGGAGGACCAGATAATCAGAGGCTGGAGCAGCGGATTATTTATGAAAGTTCCGGCGACGGTCACCGGCTTATTCAGCCTGAAGAACATAGCCGCACCCACTGCCGCGACGGTCTGAAACCCGTAGATGGGCACGATCCCGATGAAGATCCCGAGAAACACGGCGGCCGCAGCTCGGCCAGGCTCAAGACCCTCCTTCAGTAAGGCGGCTACGAACTGCCGCGCGCGAGTCTGAAGTCGTCCGATCAAACAGTTGCCATCGTCCGCCTGGCCCTTCGTTTCGTCCATCAGGCCGATACCACCGACAACTCACCGCTCGCCACAATCTCTCCGTCCACCCACACCGTGCCACCAATGCACGCCATCTGCCCAACTTCGGTCAGCTTTTTGGTTTCAACGCGCAGATTCTGCCCCGGAGTCACGGTCTTGAGAAACTTGAAGCGGTTTACCGCCGCGAGCAACGCCACTCCTCCCCCAGATGCCTGCGGTCCCGCTGATCCCAGCATCACTCCCGCTGTCTGAGCCACCGCTTCAATCAGAAAAACGCCCGGAAGAATCGGCCTGGCGGGAAAATGTCCGGCAAAAATCGGGTCCGCTGGATCGACGAACTTCACTGCAACACATCGAACTCCGGGCTCGAGTTCTTCCACTCGGTCTATCCACAGGAACGGAGCACGATGAGGAATCATCGTCTCGATTTCACTCCGGTCGATCGTTCTTCGCTCAATCACTTTGGTTTGTAGACCTCAAACGTCTCTGCCGGAATCTTCGGGTTCAGCGAATTGACGTCGATCACGAACACACTATTCACACCGCTCTTGCCGTCGACCTCCAGCGACCGCAGCAGGAAGTCCCGTTTGTCCAGCTTCACGACCAGGTAATTCAGCCTGCGGCGAAAATTGTCCGTCCGCGGAACCAGCTTCATTTCGAAGTCCGAGCCGTCCTCTCGCACGCTGATGGTAAAGTTTTTTTTCAGGTTCCCGATGGAACTCTCCCGGCTGAAATAAGACTGAGCGCGGCGAACGTTACCTCCGACTTCCATGACCTCTGTCTTGCTGCCGGTGGTTACGTTGAGATAGTCCTCGTTGAAGCGAATCCGCATCTTCGACGGCTCGAAGTACTCCAGTGCGAATCGCTTGGTGCCGTCGGCGCAAAACTTACCGCGCAGCACCAGAGGTTTCACCATCAGGGTGGAAGTGCGGGTTTCGACAATGGTTCCGCAGCTGCTAGTGTATTTTTTCTGCGCTTGCTGAACCCCCTCCCAAATCCGGTTCAGAAGATCGTCGCTCTGGGCCGCCAGCGCGGCCGGAAAACTCGCTGATGCAACTAGGAAGAGCGCGCACAACATTCGGATCCGCAAAGCCACGTCACGCCCCCAGAAAGCGAAACGCTAGCGACCACAGGCAGACCCAGACTGTGTCTCGCACCGGCTTCATCTTCGAGCGCGCCTCGCCATCGTGGTAGACGGTGTGGACGGGAGCGTGCGCAATGGTGCAGCCCGACCGCGTCATCTTGATCAACATCTCCATCTCTAATTCGTAATACCGGCTCCGCAGCCTGGTCCCATGGAGTTTATCCAGACGAAAGAGCCGGAACCCGCTCTGGCTGTCGCGAATCTCGTGGCCCACCAGCGACGATGCTACGCGGCTGCCAATCGTGTTGGAGTAATAGCGTGAGCGAGGCATCGAGGCGCGATCGAACGAGCGTGCCCCAATCACCAGGTCCGCTCCGGTCTCTTTCGCTACACGAAGCAAGCCAGGAATATCTTCTGGCAAGTGTTGGCCGTCGCCATCCAGAGTGATCACGTGGGTAAAGTTCTGGGCGCGCGCGAACTCGATGCCTAGGCGTAGCGCCGAGGCCTTGCCGCAATTCCTGGGCGATCGCAGACACATAGCTCCCGCAGCCTGAGCAACTTGCCCCGTCCCGTCGCCGGAACCATCGTCAATCACGACGACTTTTTCGACATGCGGTTGGGTCCCCTTCACCACGTCCGCGATGTAAGAGACCTCGTTGAATGCCGGAATGAGCGCGCAGGTTCGCATGCCGCAGTTTCCAGCGTCGGGCGCGTAGGGCCAGGCGAGAACGCCGGAATTCGATGTGAGTGTATCACGCGTCCAGCGACTCCAAAAACATGGCCCGAGTATTGGTGGACACTTGAGGACGGAAAGAAAAAGCGTCAGCTACTAAAGTGCGAAGTATCCCGAACGCTTTCTGATACGTTTCCTTGGTGCGACCTCAACTGCCCAGCACCATCCGCCGTTTCGCCTGTTTCGCCTTGCAATCTATCCTCACCGTGAAGTACCCTGTCGCCATCATTGGGAGATCCCAGCCCAGCTTTTCGGCAGTCTGCTGAATTTCGCGTAATGTCACTTAGGATGCGAAGACTATGAAAGCACTGCTCGTGCAATGCCCCGCAACCTCACCCTGGGTTCCGAGGAGGCAGTGGGAACCTCCATCTGTGGCGTTGGCCACCATTGCCGCGCAGATTGACAACCACGATGTAAAAGTCCTGGACCTGGCTCCCACTCGGAAGCGCGCCATTCCAATTCTGTTGGAGACGCTCCAGAACGAGCGCCCAGACGTCGTCGGCTTTTCCGGGATGGCCTTTCAGTACGACTGCAATCTCCGGATGGCCTACCTCACCAAGCAGCTCAATCCTGGGATCAAAACCGTCCTCGGCGGCTACCACGCCACGCTATCCTACGACACCATCGAGGGTTCACCGGGGGCCGACTACTGGGACTTCATCGTCCGCGGGGAGGGTGACTTCAGCTTCGGTGAACTTCTGGACTCGCTCGATGCGCACGGTCGCGGGCTCGACAACGTCTTGGGCGTGTCGTACAAAACCGAAAACCGCCAGTTTCATCACAACGCCCCACGTCCGCTCGAGGATGTAACCAAGATCAAGCTTCCCGCTCGCGACAGGCGCATCATCAAAGACTTCCACATGTACTTCCGCCGGGCCGACGTCATCGAGACCTCTCGCGGCTGTCTCTACCACTGCAATTTCTGCAGTATCCATCAAATGTACGGAAGTTCGATCCGCCAGTATCCTCTGGAACGCGTGCTCGCCGATATCGAGGACGCGTATAGCCGCGGTGCGCGCCACATTTTTTGTACCGACGACAACATCACCCAGAACATGGATCGTTTCGAGGAACTGATCGACGGCGTGATCTCGCTCAAACTCAAGAACCTGCATTTCACCACGCAGGCGACCGTGATCGGCTTTTCCCAGCGCCCGCACGTTATCAAGAAATTGCCCAAGGCCGGTTTCGTCTCCATCTTCCTGGGCATTGAAAATGCTTCAACGAAAAACCTGCGGGCCATGAAGAAGCCCAACACACTCCCCGCTATCAAGAAAGCGATTGCCGAGTTGCACAAAGAGAACATCGTCGTCATCGCGGGTCTCATCAACGGGCTGCCCGACGACGATCCCGAGAGCATGCGTGAGAACTACCGCTTCATCAAGGAGCAGGGTGTCAGCAGCATCATGGATCAGATCATGACCCCTTATCCTAAGACGCCTTTGCGCGACAACATGCTCCGCGACAATCAGATCCAGAATTTGTCCGACTTTCGCTGGTATGACGGCTACTTCGCCAACGTTCGGACTTCCAATTTGTCTCCGGAAGAACTCAGCTTCGCCCGCTGGAAGATCCGGCGCGAGATCATCGGCATGTGGCGGCCCACGAAAGGCGACTGGAAATTTTTCAAGGGTTACACCTATGTCTGGTCGTTCGGCCTGCGCTATATCATTTGGCTGAACGAGCGCATGTTGGAGCTGCTGTTCGGAATCGAAGGCCGCTACAAGCTGCAGATGCGGCACTTCATGCAGCTCAACGACTTCGGCATCGAAGTCCCCGGCCTGGAGAGGACCGACAGCTACCATCCGGTGTATGGCACTTCAGATGACCCTTTTCGCGACACGCGCCGTTCTCTGCTGAAGAAGCGTTTGCGTTTCAATTGGCGAAAGCTGCTCGCCATGCCGCACACGCCGGAGTCTCGGCCCGAACCTTCGCCCGTTGTAACTTCCTCGCTGCCCAAGAAACAACCTGTGGGGCAATCGGAGGCGGCAGATACGCTTGTCAGCATCGCATCGCAGCGAATGCAATGAGTCATCCACCCGTAATCATTGAATTTTCGGAGGCGGAGTCGAATTAGACATGTGCCAGGGAGGTAGCCGCTGCGAATCCTGCTGCTAAGGCCGTACGCTGAAACCGCACAGTTCGGTTTAGCTCCTTTTTTTCAAACCGAACCATTAGGTCTGATGTACCTGGCGGCGGCGCTGCGCTCGGCCGGGCATTCCGTGCATTTGGCGGACATGCGTTTCGAGCGGCGCGGCATTCCCGATATTCTGCGGGAGTCGCAGCCCGATTTAGTCGCAATCTCCTGCCTGCATATCCTCGAGGCACCAGCTGCGCTCCAGGTAGCGGACCAGATCAAAGCCAACAAACCGAAGATTTTTGTCGTCCTCGGTGGCCACGCGATTTCTGCCTACCCCAAAGCCGTGGATGGCAACCGCTCCGTCGACGCAATTTGCATCGGCGAAGGGGAAACGCTGCTGCCCGCTGTATGCGATGCCGTCGCCAACGGTCACGCCTTGGATACGCTTCCATCGCTGCTGCTTCCCAAGGGTGACGGCCGCTTTCAGGCGACGACTGCCAAGCCCGGCCGGTGGCTGGATCTTGCCCAGATGCCCCTCCCCGACCGGTCCGTGGTGGCTCGCTATCAGAAGCGCTACTGCTGTCTGAATTACATGCCGATGTGGACCATGGAAACGGCCCGCGGGTGCTCCTACCGCTGCAACTTCTGTTCGGTATGGCAACTCTACAAGCGCACCTATCGGTGCCATGCCCCTGATCAGGTGCGTGCCGACTTCGAGGCTACAGGCCGCAATCTGTTCATGGTCGACGATTTGTTCTGGGCCGACCGCATGCGCAGCGAAGAACTAGGCCACACCTTGCTCCAGTCCAGCGAACGCAAGAACCTGCTACTGGTGCAAACCCGCGCGGATCTGGTCACGGAAAATGCCGACCTGCTGAAGCTGTGGCGTCCGCTGGCCAAGACTTTCGACATTTTCTTCGGCTTGGAGTCCCACACCAGCCCGGGCCTCAGCTCGCTAAACAAGGATGCCGACATCAACAAGACCGTGGAAGCCGTCCGCATTGCCCGCGAACTCGGGTTTGGCGTCACCGGGAATTTCATTATCGATCCGGATTTCACCGAGGCCGATTTCCAGGGCTTGTGGGATTTCATGGACGAATATCAACTGTATCGCGTGGGATTCACCATCCTGACGCCCCTGCCTGGCACTTACTACTTCGAAAAGAGTAGGAAGAAGATCGATGTATTTGACTGGACCCACTACGACCTGCATCATCTGCTTTGGCAGCCACGCCTGCCGGTCGAGCGATTCTTTGAACTTTATTGTGAGTCCTGGCGGCGTAGCGTTCTCAACATCGCGGGAAAGAAGAAGTGGTGGCAGTGGCTCCAGCAGGTTCGATTGCGCGACATTCCCCGGCTCGCCCGTATTCTCGCGCGCACCCAAACCTTGATGGATCCGCAGGCCTATTTGAAGGAGACAAACCTCCTGGGGCCGAGGAAGTTGACGTCAGTCTCCGAGCCCTCAGCCGACACTGTCTCCCTGCGCGGCGCCTGATTCCGGGCTTAATCTCCGCAGTCTCCCATCGCGCTTCGGCAACCTTCCGCGGGCGCCGGCGCGGCTCGCCCACCGATCTGCACCAGGTCAGGAACAGATCGTTCTTTCAGCACAATCTCGCGGTAGAGCTTTGCCATGCGCTGGTTCTCAGCATCCAGCCTAAGCCGCTCGGCTCGCGCTCGCAGCTTCTCCTCGCGCGCATTTTTGGCGATGCCGAGTCTCTCCAGATCGTGCTGGGCATGGTCGCTGACAATCTCATCTTTCAAAACCAGATGATGTTCGGTACTGCTAAGGTGGACGCTCTTGCCGCCGGCAAAAATCTCATGCCGGCCGTGCTCCTCGTACCACTTGGTCAGCGTCGCGGTCATGTGCATCTTCTCGATGATGTTCCGCCATCCCATTCCAGTGTTGTAAGCGCAAAAGGAAATCTCCCCCTGTTGCGTGGCGTAAGGAATAATGCACTGCTCGGTCCTGCGAAAATCGTAGTTGAACAGATCCTGAAACCACATGCCCGCCACGAACAGCAGGTTCCAGCGGTCGCGCCGGCGGCGAAGGATGTCAGCCATCGTCCGCTTACCCGAGACGTCGCCATAGTCGCGCCCGGTTGCACCTAGCCCCTTATCAAGTTTTCTCAACATGTCGATAGCACGGAAATGGGTGGGCGCACGGAAAGCGTTGTAATTCCGCGCCAGAGCCAGAGCCATTCCCGCAACGGACATCCACTTGCTCCGAGCCCAATCGTTGATCCTCGCAATGTCCTTGGCAAACTGATCGGCGTCGAGAAATGCAGTGACCGGAACTGCCTCCCGCGTCTGCTTATCCACCATAACCGCCATGCCAACCCCACAATTCGGGTGGCAACCGCAGGCGACTTGGCCCCATACGGCTTCGGGGCCATGGACCAGGTCTGCCCAGTCGGAAAAAGTGCTCAGGAACGAGAGCGGGAACCAGTCGCGGACAGGCTCGCCGATGTTCAACTGGTCCTTCATGTCGTGGGCGAGGTGGGAAAGTGTGTAACGCTGGGCTATGCGGCGCTCGTCGGTTATGGCTTCGTCGCGGCCAGTGAATGAGACGGGCTGGAATGACACCATCGCTATCTTGTCCGGGTTGTCCAGCGCGAACTGCACCACGCGGCCTACCTGCTCATTGTTGATCCCGTTGACCACGGTCGTGACCAGCACGATTTCCACGCCGTTGGAGTGCAGGTTTTCGATGGCCCGCAGCTTCACGTCGAACAGATTCCCGACGTTGCGATGGGAATTCGCCGGGTTGCCGATGCCGTCGAATTGAAGATAGGCGTAACGCAAACCGGCTTCTGCGGCCTGACGCGCGAATTCCGGGCTCTTGGCAAACTCGATGCCATTGGTAGCCGCCTGAACACTGTCGTAGCCGAGTTGGCGGGCGTAGCGAATGGCATCCAGAAAATGCGGCGACATGGTCGGCTCGCCACCGGAGAACTGCACTGACATCTGGCGCCGAGGCTTGATGGAGAATGCGTTGTCGAGCAGCGTCTTGACGTCATCCCAGGTCAGCTCGTGTACGAAGCCCACCTGGTTGGCATCCATGAAACAGGGGTCGCACATCATGTTGCAGCGGTTGGTCAGGTCGATGGTGAGAACCGATCCCCGCCCGTGCTTGATGGTGCTGCTACCGTGGTTGTGCAGCTTCTCGTCGTTGTGAGCACGAATGTCGCGGCCGGGGAACGTCTCCTCGAGATGCCGGAAGAATGCCGGATCGATGGAGATGACATCTTCGAAATGCCCATGGACAGGACAATCCTTTACCATGAGGATTCTGCCGCCGCGCTCGATGATCTGCGCCTTGATTTCACCGGGCCTCTCGTTCAACAGGATACGGTAATCCTGTTTGCCGTCGACGATCTGCCGTCGGATCTCCGGCACGCAACGAGGGCACAACGAATCGGTTTCTCGCGGCCAGCCCAGCGGAGGCTTGGGCTTTTCGCGGGACTTCAGCAGCGGCTTGTCCGACCACTTGGGGATGAAGGAGGGGTTCTCAGGAACGAGGTCGTTCGTCAAACAAAATATCCGCCACGCTCCATTCGCAGCAATCGACATCGCCTTTTCAAGGTACTTGATGGGCTGACGCATTTTTCCTGTGTTTACCCTTGCACCGCGAAGTAGGAAGCTTAACTGGGACTCGCAGTGTGCTCAACTGGATAAGCAAATCCTGGCTTTGCGCTCGGCGTTGAGCCGGCCACAATTTCGTCCACATTCCGTAAAGAACGATTCTGAAGAACACTGTACATATCGACCAGATCGGAATCCGTATAGCCGTTTACTCTTAGAACCTCTAGCGACCGGCGTAGATGCTGGTGGTTATGCATGCCGAACTGCGTATGATAATCCATCAGGTGCTTCATCATCTCGCTCTTCGGAAACGTCGCAGTTCCCCGGGGCATATCGTGATAGGACAGCGCACCATCCGCCAGGAAGGCGGTAGTATCCCAGCCGGCTTCCGCCGCCTGATCGACGATTTCGCATCCGTCGTATCCTCGCAGACAGAAGTGGTACGGGAGAAGTGATGGCATGTGTAACTGGGCCAGGTAGTCTAGCGTTCGTTGGGCATCAGCCCCGGTCTCCGTGGGAAAACCGTACATTGTGTTCACGTTGACGATCAAGCCGCGGTCCTGGGAATAGTTGATGATGTCCGCTGCCTTCTCCAGGTGCATGTTCTTCTTGACCAGTTTCTGGATGCGCGGACTTCCGGATTCGACCGCGTAGGTAACCCATACCGTTCCCGCGTCCGCCATAAGATCCACCAATTCGCGTGTCATGATGTCTGCCCGCAATCCATTCACAAAATAGAGGCGCCAATTCTTGCGAAGACCGATAATCATGCGGAACACGGCCTCGGTGCGCTTGCGGTCCATATTAAAAATATCGTCGACCACATAGAAGTCGTCGATGCCGTGGTCGCGCGACATCTGTTCCATCTCAGCAACCACATTCTCCGCGGAACGCAGCCGCGCCGTCTTGCCGGCAAAGGTATTGCAATAGGTGCATAAGAACGGACAACCCCGGCTGGTGAGCAGGACGCCCTGACGCCGGTGGTTATAGGCATAACTCAGGTGTTCTTCGTACCGGCTTAGATCGACCAGGCCGTAGTCAGGGAAGGGAAGTTCGTCCAGATTATCGACGACATCCCCGTCGCCCAAGTCGACGATCTCGTTGCCATGGCGCAACACCAGACCGTTGGTTGCCGTGCCAGAAAGGAGACGCGAAAACGTCAGCTCACCCTCGCCGACCACCAGGAGATCGATTGCGGGGATGGCTTGGAGAACGGCTCTGCGCCGGGCGGTGGCGATCGGGCCGCCGCCTACGATGGGGACGTCCAGAACGCTCCGTGTCAACTCTGCAACGCGCTTGAGTTCATCCTCGAACAAGCTGATACTGCGGATTCCAACCGCATCGGGGCGATATTCCAAAAGCTTCGCGACCAGCTCATCGTCGGTCCGCCCGTCTAACGATGTCTCAAGGATTTGGATGTGTACATCCGGATGGTCTCGCTGCGCACTGCTGGCTACGTACATCAGCCCAACGGGAGGGATATGGACCTCGGGTGTGACCCGACCACCAACCCAGCGTCGCTGATCGTTAGCCTCGATCAACAAGACCCGACGGCTCTTCGACAATCTTTCGAGCACGTCGTTTGATGGTTTTCGCGCTGACGAATCGATGGTGTACAGCACGCCCGTCCCCCTTGAAGTTTGCAGGTTGCCAGCCCCTCGGAGACCTACCCCACCCGTTGCGGAAGATTACCAGATACGATTTTCTGCGACAACATCTTCTTGCTGAGGGGCACCTGGGGCGGCATGGCCAGGGGTGGTGGTTTTTTGTGGCGTTGTTTTGCGCTCCTAGGTATCCTCATCCACGCTCCCGCTTGGAGTCGGGAAACCTGGCGGAACAAGGGAACTGGAGGCCCGGCTGGAAGGCGGCGCGCCGGTGAAATTGCACTTGCAGACGCCCGATTTCAAAACACGATGAGAAGCCGGTCAGCCTGGACGATTGAGAATTGCTCCTACCGAGAGTGTTCCCACCCGGAACGAGAGTTCGGATTTGCGGTTTCTTTGCACAACCACTCTTGCCACTCCGTAGAAAAGTTGGCAGCCCTGAACCAGGTCGTGAAGATGGCCTTTATGCGCCCTTTGAGTGGGGTACTCCAAAGCTCATTCGGCCTTGGCGGAGTCTCTGACTTGAATTACGCAGAGATAACTTACAACCCGCCGTACACTCCCGAAGAGGTATATGAAATCGAGTCTGCCGGAGCCGCGCGTTGGGGCTTCAATGGGGTTCACCTGGCCATCACCGATCACGACGAATTCGCAGGCAACGTCGCGCTTATGCGCGACCGACCCGACCTTAACGGCCGCATTGCAATCAGCGAAGAACTGTCCCTGTGGTACCAGGGGCACCTGTTTCACCTGGGGCTTTGCGGCTTGCCTGAGAGTGAAATCGAGGAAACCCACAGTCGAATTCAATCGGCCGCCCGGGGCGGGCGCTACGACGAACTGTTTGAAACGCTTGCCGCCAGCGGCTGCCTGGTCGTCCTGAATCACCCGCTGGTCGCCTGGGGACCGGGATCGGAAACGATTCCTTTTACAGACCTGCTCACTCAGTACGGCTGGGCGATTCATGCTTTGGAAGTAAACGGGATGCGGCAACGCGAGGAGAACGACCGCGTTCTGGAACTCGCCCGCCAGTGGCGCAAGCCAGTAGTGGGCGGAGGAGATAGCCATTTGCTGGTGGCCAGTTCCATCGTCTCGTTGTCGCATTCCGCAACCTTCAAGGAATTTATTGCTGAAGTGAAGGATGGGCATGCGGTGCCATTCATCACGCCCGATTACTTTGCCCCGCTCAAGTGGAAACTTTTCCTGCGGGTGTTATTCTTCATGTCTCGCTACCGGCAAATTGCCAGTTATAAGGGACAACCGGTGGCCGCCATGCTCGAACGCCGTCGAGTGTTGCTCGATCCGGTGGGACTGGCCAGCCGCGCCTTTCTGGCTCTAGTCTCCGGTTTGGGATTGTCGCGCTGAACAGCTTTCGCTTCGTGGAAAATTTCGAACTGCCGGAATCAGCGCGCGGACTCGCACGCCGCGGGTTCGGGTGTCGCGACGCTGACACCGTCACGAGGGCCGGCCAGTACGAATTTCAATCCTCTCGCTCTGAGATCATCGATTACCACAGGCAGAGCTTCCAGCATGACATGCGCTCCACCCGGCAAATGATCGTGCAGCAGGATGATGTCCCCGCTTGCCGCCTGCTTCAAGATGCGCCGGGCAAGAACCTCGGAATTCCGGGTCAGCGTATCGCGGCTACGAATGCTCCAGGAAACGTACTCCAATCCGGAGTTCTCGAGATAGCGCCGCAGAAGCGGATGGCGTTGGCCTACTGGCGAGCGAACCAAGCGCGGACGGAAACCGCAAATGCGGCGCACGCTTTCCTCACCGCGCTCGATCTCCGCCCGCAGACGTGCAGGCGTTAGAAAACAAAATAGATGGCAATGCGACCAGGTGTGGTTCGCCACCAGATGACCTTCTTCCCAGGCGCGCCGCACGATTTCCGGATACTGGTCGGCGCGCTTGCCGACAACAAAGAATGTCGCCTTCACACCTTTTTCCCGAAGCAGGTCGAGTAATTTGGGCGTGTCCACGGGGTTGGGCCCGTCGTCGAAAGTCAGGGCTATGCAACCTGCGCCTTCGACGCGGTAGCGGTTGCTCACCAGCCACTGGTTGCGCGGATGAAATAGTAGGTAAAGCATGATCAGTGTGCCCACCGAGTAAATCGATGCCACCAGCAGAAACCGCGAGAGGGTGAAAGGATAAAGAAGGGCCAGGGATGCGTTAGTCGCAAGAAACAACAAGCAAAAGATTGCCGACCTCGCCATATCGGTTCTCCGGTCCCGGGAAAGGCTACGGGACTCGGTGAGCGTAATGCTAACATCGACGGCCCGCGCCGGAAAAACGGAAGCTCTCGGACCTCTAAATGCCTTGGAAACACCTTGACAAGCTTTGGGCTGCCAATTAGATTTCCGGGTTCCTTTTTGGTCAGAATTTGAGCTTGGTTTTCGGAGGAACATACCGCAATGACATATCGATCATCGATCGCTCTTTTGATTACGACGGTGTGTTGGACGTGTACGCAGACTCTCGCTCAGGAGTTGGTTTCACCTAAGTTGTTACCTCCCGTGTCCGAGTTGCGTGTGGCGGTTGCGAGCCGCCATCTTGCACTCGATATGGAAAACGATCCACCCAACCCGGCCTCCACGCCCCACCGGCACTGGAGCAAAGGGGGAAAAATTATGACGGTCATCGGCGCGGGCTTGATCGGCGCCGGCACGGCAGCGCTTATCCACGGCCAGAATACTCGAGTAGCCTGCAGCAATGGCACCTGCACCGAAATCGCGTGGAGAGCCACGGGAGCTATTTGGATGGGTGGGGGGGCCGCCCTGGTGATCGTGGGTGTCACCCGTCACACCGAAGACTAACCGTCTGCGCTCGCGAGTCGTTGAAAGTTTTCCTGTGCCTCGACCTCATTCTCGCGAGGTTCGAATCACTTGAACTTGGCCATATTCATAGGCCTAGTCTTTTCCTGGCAGAGGCCGGAGTGGAGGCGCGACTTTCGGCTTGAGTACGTCCCGACAAAGCTGTCATCGCCGTTCGGGCTCAATACGGCGCAATAATCTACGGTCTGGTGAGTGGCGAATATCATGAAAAGACGCTTGCCGCTAACTACGCCCGTAATCTCGTATCCTCCACCGTTGCCACTCACATCCCGGCTTCCTTCAGTTTGAATGAGGTGCAAACGTCCCCACTCGTCTGAATCCCATGCGCCATTCACATTGATCGCTGGAGGATCTTTTTGGTCGTCGAGCCACGCCCTGCCCTCAACCTCGACCTTGGCAGCGGTTAGAGAAGTCGGAACGGAACTACACAGCAACAGTAATGCCGCCATCATCGCCAGCCTTTTCATAAGAAACATCCTTCCGCTATTTCGCGCCAAGGTCGGTAGTACCGGGCGCCGGCTCGATCACTTGAAGCTTTCCGTCCGTAAACTTCAGGAGCGCGGGAAAACCCGTGCGCATATTCTTCTGCCGGTTTCGCCCGCCGATAGTTCCCCCGTCCTGGCGGGGAGACCATGTCTCCACCTTGACACCGTTTTCGTCGTCGATTTTTGTGTCGAGAGGCGTGCCCACCACGTCAAAGGCTTGATCCTTGGTCATGCCGACAACAAGCTTGTGTTCAGCAATGCCGCTCCGCACGTCTGATGGCCAGTCCGGATGTTCGTCCTGTAGCGGAACCTTGGAGAAAGTCTGGTTGAAAGCCTTGGTAAAATCGTCAAGGGAATTGATCTGAATGAAGTCGATCATGATCTCGTAGTCGTTCGGACTCACACCCTCAGCCCACACCGAAACCGTGTCGGCCTTGAACAAGAGCTTTCCGAAACGCACCGGATAATTTGGATAGAATACCCAGTTGAGTTTTGCCTTCTTCGGATTTTTTATCGGCAAGCTGAGTATGCGAGTGGTGTCGTGCCCGTTGGGTGAAACTTCAAGCACGGCTTCCGGGCCCCATCCAAATGAACCCATAACGTACTTCAGGGGAACATCGAGGCGCAGATACAAGGTGCCCGCAATCATGCGCTTGGCTTCCTCTCGATCCTCTTTGGACAACTCCGCCCTGACCACGAGGGGCGCGAATAAAAGAAACAACAGTGCCACGCCTGTGCTCAATCGGAATTTCATGACAAGCAGATCCTTGGGACGAAATCTAGGGCGAGCCTTCCGCCTGCGGACATCTTTGTCTCCATGGCTAATCATGGACACGCGCATTCCGCCAAACGAAGCTGGGGCCTGGACTACCTTCTTTTCTATTTTGTCAAGTGCATGGGCCTGCTCTTCGACTTCTCATTCATGAAGCCTTTTGAGTAACTTCCGTTGAGGCTGCCGTCGGCTTCTGACGTCAGCTGCGCGGAATAGGTGACCTTGCCATGATGGGAGAAGAGCAAAAAAACCTGCTTGCCGCTGACGACGCCTGTGATATCCCACCCATCGCCGTCTCCAGTCACGTCCCTACTGCCCTCAGCTTGGTTCAGGACAACCTTACCCCATGACTTCTCATGCCAGTGGCCGTTGATATTGAGGGCAGCCGCCTCGCTGTGGGAACCTAGCCACGTTTTGCCCTTTGTTTCGAGATCGCCCGCACTCACGCCAACCGCCAGAATAAGAACCACACCAGCGGCTAACAACAAAGAAAAATGCTTCTTCATCAATGCCTCCTAATTACAGCAGCGACTCATGGAAATTATGTCACCAGTCTGCCGACTTGTGGCATTCAAAGAAATCCGCTTCTTGCAGCAAGAGCATATCGACTTTCCCCCCGTACCACGAGTTAGAACTCCGGACGGAATGCGTTCGAGGTCAAATCGCCCAACATCTTATGCCAGGGATGGGTCTGGTTCTGCTCGACCTCCGCGACCATGGTGCGCATCTTCTGCAGCACTGGCGGCGCAGCGTCGTCGTAAACATCACCCTGCAACAGCTTCAACACGTCCAGACGGTACGTTGGATCATTGATGAAGTAGGTGAATAGCACGTTCAGACGGTAGTACACCGTGATGAAGTCGTACCAATTCTTTGTTCCCACCCGAAGGGTTTTCTCGAACGTGGAGAAGCTTTCTCGCGAAAAGTCGTTCTTCTCGAGGGCAGCCAAGATATCTTTGTGCGCGAAGCGCGAGCCGTTGAGCGCTATGCTGACTCCCGTGGAAAAGATCGGATCGACAAAGCGCCCGGCATCGCCGACCATCACAAACCGGTCACCACAAATCTGCTTCATGGCGTAGCTGTAATCGCCCTCGTCCTTGAAGGGGCGGATGCGGTCTGCCTTGCGGAGAGTTTCTTCTAGCCTCGGCCGGGAGGCAACGGACTCCCAGAAAAACTTTTCCCGATCGCTTTTCGATTTCGCAAAATTCTTCTTCTGGGTGACCACGCCCAGGCTGGTGACGGTATTGGTAATCGGAATCTGCCAGATCCAGGTGTTCGAAATGGGCAGGAAGTGTATGAAGATGTAATCGCGGTGGTCGTCTTTCTTGGAGAACACCTTCCGATCGTAGTTATCGAACCAGGTGTGGATGGCGTACTGGTCGAACACTGTATCCTGCACCTTGAGCTTGAGCTGGTTACCCAGGAAAGTATTTCGGCCGCTGGCGTCCACAACCATTCTTGCGCTGACGCCCATCTCTTTCCCGTTCCGCCCCATGCTGAAACGCACTTGTGGCTCCTTGGGGCCGAAATCGACCGCGTTTACCCTTACTCCTTCATACACCGCCGCTCCCAACTTGTTGGCGTGCTGCAACAGCATCAGGTCGAACTTGCCGCGATCCACATGGTAGGTGTAATTCTTGTCGACACCATCCTGGTCACGCTCGTCGAAGCGAATGTCAGCATGGCAATCCGCGGCCAGGCCCTCCCATCCCAGTTGATAAGGGTTTTTTTGCTTGTCGTCCGCAGTCCAGACTGCGCCGAACTTGTGCGGAAACTTTGCCTCTTCCATCTGCGGAAGAAAATCGAGGTCTTTGAAGACACGCGTCGAAGAAGGGACTAGCGACTCGCCGACATGCGGCCGAGGAAACAATTCTCGTTCAAACACTACGGCAGTTACCCCATCTTTGGCCAGATAGGCTCCCATGGAGGACCCAGCCGGCCCTCCACCAATAATCGCGACATCGAAATCTGGCTTAGTAAGAACCAACGCTTCCTCCTCGCATCCTCGATCTCGCAATGATGAACGATGTCCCGTTCATCGGGACAAGATCGAAATTCGTTTCACGCAAGCCAAGATTACGCTCTTCCGGGGCATAAGAGAAAACAGGTTTGGCGCCTATGACTGACGAAAGCGAAGAAAAAGCTCACTCTTACCCTGAGTGCTAAGGAGCGGCGGGAGGGTCTGAGAGTTGAACCATTAGTTTGCCATTATTGGAGCCGTCGAATAATTTGTTGATCGCCGCTGGTGCAGACTCGAGACCGCGGACGATATCCACCCGATACTTTAGCTGGCCTGAGCTGTGCCACTGCGTGAAGTTACTCACCATTTCCTTTACTTTCGAAGAGTAATCGGTTGCGAGGAAACCTTGGATCTTGAGGCGCTTGCTGATCACAAGCGCAAAGTTGGAGGGTCCCGGAACGGGTGCCGTGGCGTTGTACTGCGAGATCAGCCCGCAAAACACCACGCGACCAAAGGTGTTCATAAGGTAGAGCGCGCTTTCCAGGATTTCTCCACCGACGTTTTCGAAATAAATATCCACTCCGTTCGCACACGCAGCCTTCAGCTGTTTCTTGTAGTTCTCGTCTTTGTAGTTCACAGCAGCGTCGAAAGCGAGTTCCTCTCGTAGCCAATTGCACTTCTCGTCGGTTCCGGCGATGCCGACTACACGAAGTCCCTTGATCTTGCCGATCTGGCCGACGAGTGATCCGACCGAACCTGCGGCGCCGGAGATCAAGAGAGTTTCGCCGCCCTTGGGCTGTCCCACTTCCAAAAGTCCACCGTAGGCGGTTAACCCAGCCAGTCCAAACAGTCCAAGGTTAGCCGAAAATGGAAGTGCGCTCTCCGGCAACTTCGTCACAGCTTCACCATTGGAAAGCAGATATTCCTGCCAGCCGAACATCCCTTGGACACGGTCACCGGCGGCAAATTTTGAATGATTTGATTTCTCTACTATTCCGATAGCCAACCCGCGCATGATTTCGCCAATCTGCACGGGAGGAACGTAGGACGGACGGTCAATCAGCCACCCCCGCATCGCTGGATCGAGCGAGAGATACACGCTGCGAATCAGAAGCTGGGCCTCCTCAGGCACCGGCATGGGCTGGGACACAAGCTCGAAGTTGTCAGCTTTAATGAGCCCCGTGGGCCGCGATTTGAGCCGCCATTGGCGGTTTACCGGGGTAGCAGCAGCCATA
>DATMOO010000317.1:0-4904 GCA_035568275.1 Candidatus Sulfotelmatobacter sp. | reverse complement strand
GAGGGTTCCAAAGTCGCGTCGTGTGATGTTTCCAAGATGCGCGTCGTTCGTCGGTTGGTTTTTCGGGTCGTTTGTCATGGATTCTCCTGCAACGAGTTTATCGCTTTTGGTCATCCGACCGCATCTTCGAGACGTCTGGTTTTTTGAGCTCTTAAATGGGGGACTCCTCGCCTATCGCGACGCTATGCCTGCGCCGGAAGGTGGTTCGATCGGCGTCACAGCCAGAGCTGTCAGTCGCTGGTAACTCCGTTCCTTACGTCAGTAGCTCAGTTAATCTTGGGGGCTTTCGGGTGCTCAATCCATGATTAGCGCTTAGAAACGCGTGCGCGGAGTTCTCCCTCGGCACGTAACCAATCTTCTTCCGGTGGGATTCTTCGCGACATGCTCATGCAGGATGCCGACCTTGTAGATGCGGCTCATGACGCCCCGCATCTTCGCAATCGTCGTCCAGGCAAGACCGTCCGTCTCGTGGAGCGACTTGAACCACCGCTGAATATCGACCGGCTTGATGTCTTCCGCGATTTCGTTTCCGAAACGCGGGACGAGATAGGCGCGCACGATATGCTCCATGTGACTGATGGTGTTGGCCGATTTCGGGCGTACCGCATCCGCCCCGAAATCGGCTCTTAAATAATGCTCCGCAAGAAAACCAAACCGGATGCGGCCGGGCAGGGGGCTATCGTTGATCCGGACGGAGAATCAAGGGAAAAAAGGAGAAAAAATCTTGGTACCAGTACGTTTTTCTCGGACTCGCCTGGGAGCACGAGGCCACAGAGGAAGTGCGAAGGATGGGAATTCGATCAGCCTGGCTGACAATTCGGCCCGGCCTTTCGACTAATCCCTCGCCCTCATAGAACTGCTGAATCTTTGCGCGGAGTTGTTCCTGCTCGCGAAGAAAGTCGCAGAGATTCGAGAAGACCGCTTGGTCTTGCACCAGGCGGTCGCGATTCAGCTGACCTTGGCATAGCTCATTTTCACTGGTGCTCGCCAAATACACGAAGCACTTGGCCCAAGTGGCGCTAGAGCTGGGCGCCCTTCATGTACCGATTGTTCCTATGAGCGTCAAGGACCCGGTAGCAGCATCGATACTGTACATCGAGATGTTGTTCGAGCCTGAGTTCGTCCCATAGGCAAACTTGCCAGAAGGATGGATTGTGATTGAGCCGGGCGAAGATCCTGTGCCTGTTGTACCTGTGAACGTCAAGGCCCCTCCTGTCGTGTCAATCGCGTACATTGAAACGCCGCCGGAGCTCGTCACGTAAGCGAACTTGCCCGATGGATGGATGACGATCGAGCCAGCTACTGCAGCCAGTGTTCCGATGGATGTTAGGTTCCCCGTCGTGGTGTTCATGGTGTACATCGAGATGTCATTCGAGTCGTGATTCACCACATAGACGAATTTTCCGGACGGATGGACGGCGACCGAGGAAGGAGCCGTTCCCGCCGTTATTTTTCCTATTGATGTTAAGACCCCCGTGGTGCCGTCGATGGTATACATCGAGACGTTGGTTCCTTTAGAGCCGTCGGAGTTTTGACCCCCATCCGCCACATAAGCGAATTTACCAGACGGATCCACAGTCACCGCGATGGCACGACCGTCTGCTGCGACCGTCCCGATCAACGTTAGGTCCCCCGTCGTAATGTTGATGGCGTACATCGAGACGCTAGTCGGAGTAAAACCGCCCTCGTTCGCCACATAAGCGAACTTGCCGGATGGGTGCACGGCCAGAGACCAGGGCGCGCAAGAGCCGGGACTCGGAGGGGGTGCACACGGAGCCTGAATCGTTCCTGTGGACGTTAGGGTCCCGGTCACGCCGTTGACGGTGTACATGGACACACTGCCTGCCGTGTTGCCTTCGCCCCAATTCGCCACGTAGGCGAACTTCCCAGAAGGGTCTACTGCCACTGAGTCGGCCCCGAAATCGCCCGCAGTCACAGGTGGCCCTACAGGCGTTAAGAGCCCGCTGGAGGTGTCGATGGTGTACATGGACACATCGCTAGCAAAAGCATCAGGGCAACCCTCATTCGCTACGTAGGCGAACTTTCCAGTCGGGTCTACGGCCAATGATGTCGGACCCACTCCACCTGCAACTATGTTGAAAGTTACGGAGTTGGAGACGCCTCCGCCCGGTGCGGGATTGAAGACCGTGACGGTGACCGTCCCGGTCGCGGCGATGTCGCCCGCAGGAATCTGCGCCACGAGAGGGCCGCCATTAAGTGTTGTCGACAGGTCTTTCCCATTCCAGCGCACGACCGAACTCGGGGCAAAGTTTATTCCCATCACTGCCAGAGTGAAGGTCTGTGCCCCGACAGGGGCGCAGCTTGGATCAAGGGAACTGATCGTGGGAATAGGGTTCGTCCCACTGTTAATGGCAAAATTCAGCATATTGGACGTGCCTCCTCCCGGCGTGGTGTTGGTCACCGTCACGGACGCTGTGCCGGCTGACCCGATCGCGGCAGCAGGGATGGCTGCAGTCAACTGCGTGGAACTGACGAACGTAGTGGTGGGCATCGTACCGCCGAAGGTGACCATCGAACCTGCCATAAAATTGGCCCCATTGATGGTCAGCGTGAAACCTGCTGCGCTGCCGGCTACGGCACTGGTTGGCGACATCGCGGTTATCGTAGGGACCGGATTATCCCCGCCGCCAGTCGAAGCCGTGCCGCCTCCGCACCCAGCAAGGAATCCAATGTTCACAATTGCTGAAATTACGAGCCCACTGGTTAGCACGCGTTGACGTTTCATGAATCCCTCCAGCCAACAGACTACGGCGCACGATACCCCGGAATGATTGTCTTCCTGGTCCGCATGTTCGGCAGGAAGAGGAAACCGATCTCAAAGCGAGCGGGGATCCCGGCGGCACGCATCATGCCGATAATTGGGAGACGAAACGAGCATGTAGCTCCTCCGGAAAGTCGCCAGCGTGCGAAGAGGGAGAAGAATCTGGACTTGGCAAGGCCAATGCTCCTCCCTTTGAGGCAGTTTTCTTGTCCAACCCACTCGACCCGCTGAGGTGAACCCATACGCTCCAGTGAATCAACTCGCGGACGGACATCAACGCAGAGTCATATAGATCTCTGCGGAACTCAAGTACACGGGGATGACTGAGCCATCAGACTGGTCACCGCCGGATACCAGAATCGTGCCGTCCTGAAGCACCGTCGCAGAGTGCCCAGTGCGCGCGGTGGCCATACTGTCGGTGCCTGCAAACATGCCCATAGCAGGGTCGTACAGCTCTGTCGTTGCCAGTACTTCCGTAGCTGTCGCTCCACCGGCGATCAAGACCTGGCCATTCGTTAACAACGTCGCAGTGTGCTCTTCACGGCTGGCCGTCATTTTCCCTGCAGAGGCGAACACACCGGTTGAAGGTTGGTATAGCTCGGCGCTCGACGCGACGGTTGTGGATGGACCCGCCGCAGCGTATCCTCCTGTGATCAATAGTCTTCCATCTTGCAAGAGCGTGGCCGCGTGCCCGCCACGTGCTACGGCCATGTCTCCAGCGGGGCTGAATGTCCCTGTTGCTGGGTCGTAGACCTCAGTGCTGGCGAGGCTGGCGGCTTGTTGGTTGACTTCAGCAGAAGTGAATCCGCCTGTGATCAGAACCTTTCCACTAGGGAGCAGCGTCGCCGTATGGCCGAAGCGTGCGGTTCCCATTGACCCGGTTGCGGTAAAGGTGTTAGTTGCAGGATCGTAGATCTCGGCGCCGGCCATAGCACTGCCGTAAAAGGGAAATCCCCAACCGCCGATACTGGCGCCTCCTGTGATCAATATCTTTCCGTTTGGCAGAAGCGTGGCTGTATGAGCCGCGCGAGCCTGTGCCATGCTGTCCGTCTGGGTGAACGTACGAGTGGCAGGGTCGTAGAGTTCTGTGGAATTCGTCGCGGCAGCAGGTCCGTCCCAGGCGGCGCCAAATCCTCCGACCACTAGCACCTTTCCGTTTGGCAGGAGAGTGGCGGTGTGGCGGCAGCGTGGGGATTCCATGCTGCCCGTTACGGTGAATAACGTGGTCACTGGGTCGAACAGTTCAGCATCCGGCTGGCCCACCTCTAAGTAGTCTTGCCCACCACAGCCGCCGACAACCAAGACCTGTCCGCTCGGCAGAAGTGTGGCCGTGTGGATACCGCTCACCTTGATCATGCTTTGCACTGAACCAAAAGAGCCTGCCGTATTGACTACAACGATGGAAGCGACTGCACTCTTGCTCGGGTCCGCAGCGCTGGTTGCGACGACGTGAAAGGTGCCGAGTGTTGCAGTCGCGGTGTAGAGACCACCGCTGATGGTTCCCGCTGCCGAACCTTCCTGCAAAGCCCACATCACCGTTTTATTGATAGTACCCTCGACATCTGCAGAGAACAGCCTAGTGAGCGTGGGATTAACCACCGATGCAGTGGGTGCAACCGAGATAGAAACGGCGGGCACAGTAACTGTCGCCGTGGCTACGACGGTGGCATCGGCCCGGCTCGCAGCTGTTACATGGTAAGTTCCCGGCCCGTTGGGCGCGGTATAGATACCCGAAGTGGTAACCGATCCACCCGTCGCGCTCTCCACAACCGACCAGGTCACGGCTGTGTTGCTGGTTCCCGTGATGGAGACGGAAAACTCCTGCGTGGCCCCCTGAGCTACTGTCGCGTCAATGGGAGAGATGCTCAGCAACACAGGCTGCTGGCCAGAAGGAATCTGCGTTTGCTGTGATCCGCAGCCATGTAAGGTCGGCAGCGTGACGGCGATGAGCAGCATTAATTTCCTTGGACTTTTCATAACTGGTGTCCTCTCTTCAGTCATGACTCACTATCAATCTCACTTCTGAGTACGCTCCGTTAGTACACCCCCCGCTCAGTATGGGTTGGGCCGGGAGAAAAACATCCCCGCCCGGTATGGGTATTGGTAAAACTTGCGGTGGCGA
>DATMOO010000316.1:0-20741 GCA_035568275.1 Candidatus Sulfotelmatobacter sp. | reverse complement strand
TGGTGGGAGTTTGGCTTTATGTTGCGGGGAAAAGGCGAGCGGCGCGTGGCGCGCATCAGCCCAAAATTGTGTAGCCCCGGACGCCTTCCTCCGGGGTTGCGCGCGAAGCGCGCAATGGTTACGCTCGACGCCTGCCAGCTTTAGGTATGGACCGCCAACGTGAGCACGCTCGCTGCGCTCGCGGGGCGGACGAAGGCGTCCGCCCCTACACAAACTGGTTAGACCGGCGTCGCCGTCTTCCTTGGCGGATTGAAGAACGGCAACGTTGACAGCTGCACGTTCGCCTTCAGCCTGATCGCTTCGATCGTGATTTCCATCTGCAGCGGCGTGCCCGGCTTCGAGTACTCCGTTTCGAGGCTCGCAAGGGCGATCATCTTTTTCAGCGTAGGCGACCATGTGGTCGTCGTCGCTTTGCCCACAAGCTTTTCTCCTGAATAGACCGGCACTGCGACGCGCGAAGCCTGCGCGGGAGCGGCGGGGGTCAGTCCGTAGCGCTCGTAAAGTTGTTCGACGTCGGTCCAATCGATCACCAATCCGACAAGTTGCCGCGGCACACCGTTCTTGGAATCATGTTCCAAAGCCCGCTTGCCGATGAAGTTTTCTTTTTCGAGATGCACCATCTTGGCAAAACCCAGTTCATATGGCGAGAACTTGTGAGACGGAATCAACGCCTTTTTCGAGCTTGTGTAATCCACCTCGATCAGCAGCAATCCCGCCTCCACGCGCGCAACGTCGAGTGCGAGCATGCCGGCGGCGTGCAAATCGAACTGCTTCCCTTTTTCAGCGAGTGCATCCCAGACCTTGACACCGTCTTTCCATGGAACCCAAATCTCATATCCGAGATCGCCGGTATAACCCGTGCGCGAGATGTCGACCGGAACACCGGCGATCTTTCCGCGCGTCACACGGAAATACTTCAGATTCGCGATATCGGCATCAGCCACCGTCTTCAGCAATTTTGCCGAGGTCGGGCCCTGCAGGGCGAGCGCCGCAACCTTCTCCGAGATATCCTCGATCTGAACGTCCATGTTCAATCCGTTTTGCCGGAACCAGCGCAGGCTTGGGTCGGCGGCGGTCCAGCGATAGACGTTCTCTTCCAATCTCGAAATTGTGCCGTCGTCAATGACCTTGCCCTCTTCGTCGCACCAGCAGCAGTAGATCACCTGCCCGACTTTTACCTTGTTGATATCGCGCGTGATCACCCGGTTCACCAGGCGTGTCGCATCCTTGCCGGTGACGAGGTACTTGTACAGCGGAGAAATGTCGATAAGCGCGCACGCGTTCCGAATGGCGTTGTACTCGTGCTCGTGGTGCACCTCGTACACGCTGACCGTGTAGTAGCCCGACCATTCGCGGTAATTCAGGCTGTGGCAGAGTGGAAGAGTGCGCTCGTGAAATGCGGTTCCAATGGGCAAGATGGTGTCCTCACGGTTTTTCTCAGAATGCTGGATTATATTGACGCACTCAGCGTCCGGCAACCGCACATGCAATGACTTCCAGTCAAAGCTACGCAAATGTGCAGACAAATTCGGCTCTTCCCGATAGAATACCGATTCGACTCACGAACATGCGCGCCATCCTGCCAATCTCATGTAGTCTGCTCCGAAGCTGGACCGTCCTTCCCAGCGGGCTCTGATCTTCGTCTCCCGCCTCTCGTAAACGCGAGTATCATTGCGTTTCCTGAACACGTCTGCATTCAAGCTAGGAGCTAACAGCGAATGGCTGGTTCCAAATACGACGCAATCGTCATCGGCGGAGGCCATAACGGCCTGGTCAACTCCGCCTATCTGGCTCGCGCGGGCAAGAAGGTGCTCGTCCTCGAGCGGCGCCACGTGCTGGGCGGGGCGGCCTGCACCGAAGAAATCGTTCCCGGATTCAAGTTCTCGGTCTGTTCTTACGTCGTCTCGTTACTGCGCCCGGAAATCATTCGCGATCTCGATCTTCCCCGCCATGGCCTGGAAATTCTTCCGCTGGATGGCACATTCACGCCTATGCCGAGTGGCGATTATCTATGGCGCGTGAACGACCACGGCAAGACACATCGCGAGATCGCTCGCCACTCGCGCGTGGACGCCGAGGCCTACGACGAGTTCGGCAAAGCGATGCAGGCGATGTGCCGCTTCGTGAAGCCGATCCTCAGCATGGTTCCGCCCGATCCCACGACGCTGAATCCGCGAGAACTGATGAAACTACTTTTCATCGGACGCCGCTTCCAGGGCATGTCGAGCTACGACAAGTACAACCAGGTCCAACTCATGACGATGTCCGCCATTGATTTCCTGGATCAATGGTTCGAGACCGACGTGCTTAAGGCAACGATGTCGGCTTCGGGAATCATCGGGACGTTTCTCGGCGTTCGCTCGCCGGGGACGGCGTACGTACTGCTCCATCACTACATGGGAGAAATCGATGGCGCATTCCGCGCGTGGGGGTTCGCTCGCGGCGGCACCGGCGCGATTTCTAACGCTATCGCGGATGCGGCGCGGGAAGCGGGAGTCGAGATTCGCACGAAAGCGGCCATCTCACAGATCATCGTGAAAAATGGCAAGGCCAAGGGTGTAGTCCTCTCCAGCGGCGACGAAGTTTATGCCGACGTCATCTCCTCTAGCGTCGATCCACGCCTGACCTTCACACGATTCATCGAAGCGCAGCACCTTCCTGGTGATTTTCTTGAAGAAGTGAATCGCTACAAGTTCCGCGGTTCGTCGGGCAAGGTGAATATGGCTCTCGATGCCCTGCCGAACTTCACTTGCATGCCCGGGCCGGGCGCGCATCTTCGCGGAGCGATTTCCATCTCGCCTTCTGTCGAGTACATGGAGAAAGCCTATGACGAGGCAAAGTACGGAAATTTCTCCTCCCGCCCGTATATCGATATGGTCATTCCTTCACTGACCGACCCGTCCGTCGCGCCTCCGGGCAAGCACGTGCTCTCGTGCTTCGTGCAGTACGCGCCGTACAAATTGCGGGCCGGGCTGAACTGGGACGACCAGAAGGAAGCCTTTGGCAATACGGTCGTTGATACGATCTCGCAGTACGCACCGAATCTGAAAGACATCATCATTCAGAAACAGGTCGTCACGCCGCTTGATCTCGAGCGCGAGTGGGGCCTGAGCGAAGGCAACATCTTCCAGGGTGAACTTTCGCTCGAACAATTGTTCTTCCTCCGTCCCGTCCCTGGATGGGCTCAGTACCGCACGCCCATCAAGAACCTCTACATGTGCGGATCGGCGACGCATCCTGGTGGCGGCATCATGGGAGCAAATGGCCGCCTGGCGGCGCTGGAAATTCTGAAAGACATCAAGGGAGCGGCCTAAATGAAGCGCAGGAGCACAATGTTTTCTCCGCGCGCTCTGGGGCCGTTCTCAGCGTTCTCCGCGGTCTAAAGGCTTTGTGCGTGATGGTGTGACCAGTAACTTACGAACCGAATTCATATGGCTGACAAAAAAGATATCGTCATCATCGGCGGTGGCCACAACGGCCTGGTCACTGCCTTTTATCTGGCCCGAGCCGGATTCAAGCCCCTCGTGCTCGAACGAAACTCGCAAGTCGGTGGAGCCGCGGTCACTGACGAGTTTCATCCAGGATTTCGCTGCTCAACGCTAGCCCATACTGCTGGGCCCATCCGGCCTGACGTCGTAGCGGACATGCAACTCGAGAAGCACGGGCTGAGGATGATCACGCCCGAAGTCTGCGTGACGGCGCTTTCGCCCGATGGGCGTGCGCTCTGCTTGTATCAAGACGTGGGTAAGTCGGCCCAGGAAATCTCGGCGTTCTCCCAGAAGGATGCGGCGAATTATCCAGAGTTCGCGCAGTCGTTGGGAAAGATCGCGAAGGTCATCGCTGATGCGCTGGCCACCACTCCACCCGACATCGACGATCCAAGCCGCAGTGATCTGTGGAGCATGCTGAAGACCGGACGGGCGATCCGCAAACTCGGCAGGAAAGACATGTTCCGCCTCCTGCGCTGGGGACCGATGGCCGTCGCCGATTTGGCCTCGGAGTATTTCGAGACTGAACTTCTGCGCGCAGTCATTGCGGCCCGAGGCGTTTTTGGAACCTTTCTCGGCCCTTGGTCTGCGGGGAGCGCGCTGGTGGTGCTGATCCGTGCTGCCGGAGATCCTCATCCCGCAGGCTCAGCGTCATTCGCCGTGGGAGGACTGGGAGCGGTCACGCAAGCTATGGCCTCGGCTGCGAAAGCTGCTGGCGTCGAAATCCGCACCGGAGCTGAGGTGATCGAGATCCATGTCAAGAACGGCGCGGCCACGGGCGTTCTGCTCTCAACCGGCGAGGAGATCCTTGCTAAGGCAGTCGTCTCCAACGCCGACCCCAAACGCACTCTACTCAAGCTGACCGATCCCCTTCATCTTTCACCCGACTTCGTGCAGAAGCTGCAGCATTATCGCGGGAACGGAACAGTCGCAAAAGTGAACCTGGCGTTGTCGGGGCTGCCGAAGTTCACTGCTCTGCAGAATGGTGAATCTGCCGCGCTGCGCGGCCGTATCCATATCGGCAACGAGATCGACTATCTCGAGCGTGCGTTCGATGAATCGAAGTATGGCAATTTCTCGCGTCAGCCATATCTCGAAGCTACGATCCCTTCACTGACCGATCCCACGCTTGCTCCCGAGGGCAAGCATGTGATGTCGGTTTACATGCAGTACGCGCCGTACAAGTTGAAGGGAGATTGGGAAACACAACGCAAAGCCCTTGGCCAAACTGTCGTGCAGACGCTTGCACAGTACGCTCCGAATCTACCGGAGTTGATCCTGACGCACCAGATCATCACGCCGCAGGACCTCGAAGAGAAATACAGCCTCACCGGCGGGCAGATCTTCCACGGTGACCTGGCACTCGATCAGTTCTTCACCATGCGTCCGTTGCTCGATTGGGCGCGCTACCGGACGCCCATTGAGAACTTGTATTTATGTGGGAGTGGAACACACCCCGGTGCAGGCTTGACCGGCGGGTCGGGGGCAAATGCGGCGCGTGAGATATTGAGAGGGTTGAAGGGCTAGTTCGTCGCTCGGGTCGACAGAAAGCCTGAACCACGAAGGGCACGAAGGTACACAAAGGAAAGCTCTCGGTGAAAAACTCCGCCATCCTGCTCATCTCGTGCCCTGATCGCAAGGGCGAAGTCGCGGCCATTGCCGACTTCGTGTACCGTCACAACGGGAACATTCTGCACGCCGATGAGCACGGCGACGAGGAATCCGGACTCTTCCTCATGCGCGTGGAATTCGATCCGAAAGATTTCGACATCCCTCTGGCAGATTTCGGGAAGCACTTTTCCCCGGTAGCCGAAGCCTTCGCCATGACGTGGCGTCTCGCCCAGTCGTCGTCTCGCCCACGAATGATTGTCTTCGTATCGAAGTACGACCATTGCCTGATTGATCTTCTCTACCGCCATCAAAGTGGTGAACTGGCCTGTGACATACCGCTGATCGTCTCCAACCATCCGGACAATCAAGCCGTGGCCGAATTCTATAGGATCCCTTATGCGGTCCTTCCGGTTGCGAAAGATAACAAGCAGGCGTCCGAAAAGCGGCTCCAAAGCCTGATTGACGAGCACAACCCGGATTTCATCGTGCTCGCCCGCTACATGCAGATCCTGTCCAACGACTTCGTCCAACGATATCCGCA
Organism: Candidatus Sulfotelmatobacter sp.; assembly: GCA_035568275.1. Taxonomy (GTDB): domain Bacteria; phylum Acidobacteriota; class Terriglobia; order Terriglobales; family Acidobacteriaceae; genus Sulfotelmatobacter. Next base: position 15,101 of record DATMOO010000316.1, on the reverse strand, counting down.
GCGCATCATTAACATTCACCACTCGTTCCTTCCCGCCTTCGTTGGCGCCCGCCCCTATCATCAGGCCTTCGAGCGCGGCGTGAAGCTCATCGGTGCGACCAGCCACTACGTCACAGAAATCCTCGATGACGGGCCGATCATCGAGCAGGACGTGGTTCGCGTCTCGCATCGCGACACTGTCGAAGACCTCATCCGCAAGGGCCGCGATCTCGAAAAAGTCGTGCTCTCACGCGCGGTACGATCGCACGTGGAGAATCGTGTGCTCGTCTACGGCAACAAAACTGTAGTGTTCTGAAAGCAACCTAACCAGCTTGTCATCCTGAACCGGGCGCCAAGCCGGGTGAGGGACCGTGCGACAGTTGGTACCAACGATGCAGCGGGCAGGATCCAAATTGCACTGACGACAGCTTGGGCATTCCTCTCGACAGCGCCGACGCTGCCCGCCGACGTACCGTCCCTCGCACCGGCGGCGCCGCTGCTCAGGATGACAAGTCGTTTGAGACCCGCCGCAGAAGTCCATGTACTTCCAGGTTTTCACATCTCCGATCCGCCCAGGATTCCGCTCCGATGGTAACTTGCACCGTTGGTAACCTTTCGTCTTTACTTGGACATGAGTAAAGTTTTATCAGCATAAGGAGTTGCGGGGGCATTTTTTGGCCGAAGATCTTCGGTTTGAACTAGCGATTCTGGCGACTGTCCAGGGCTTTTATCAGAAGCTCCTGCGGGATACGCTTGGCGGCGACGTGCCGATTCCGAGCGGTCTCGACGAGGACGCCCTGCGCCATTCGGAGCGTGAGTTGCCCAACACTCTCACGCGGATGTATCGCTGGCTGCATCTGCTCGATATGGCGATCACGCCCGCGATGCTGCGCCAGGCTCTCACTCCTGATACCGATTCCGAAGTTGCCGAAGCTCTATTGCGATATTTCGTGCGGCGGCGCGAGCCCAGCGACGTCAATCGCGACAAGACCGACCTGATTGCAACTTTTCTTTACCGCCATCCGCGGGTTCCGGGACAATGGGAACAGAGCGGGTATGGCCTAGATGGCGCGCTGCCGCTCTCTCCATTTGAAATTGCCCTTATCGAAATTCTCGCCGACACCGATGTCCCCTCGCTTCCCGAAGAACACGTGCAACTGCTGCGTCGCTTCGATCCGTTTGTCGAAGAAGTCAGTCGCTTTCGCGATTTCAACGCGCTGATCGACTCGGGCATGATCGGGCGCGTACGCGAGTTGAAGCAGTGGCTCGATGCGTCGTTCTATCACCCCGGAGTCCTGGCCACGGTTTCCGCCTACAACACGGCGTTCGGAAAGAAGTTTGACGAATTGTTCGTGAGGGCGCTCGGTGAGATCAAGAATTTCGGCCAGGCGCTCGAGGAAATGGGCGGAACGATTCTCACCACGGTCGATGGCGTAGAAGTCACCGTCGAGCACGTGGCAGCCATCGAGGAGAAGCAACTCCTGCAGGCGGATTACGGCAGCACGTTCGAAAAATTCCGCCGCGTGTCGAAGCTGAAGAAGGAACTCGACCGGCGCCCGCCGATCCGGCGTTCACTACTCGCTCCGGCATCGCATACGACGCGCGCGGTCGGAAGCGCCGCCGCTGCGCCCAAGGCTGCCAAAGCTGCGGCAGCAGCAAAGGCTCCTGCGAAAGTTCCCGTGTTTCAGCCGCCCGCGATTACGGCGCAACAACTCTCGGCCGAAGAGAGCAAACTGCGCCGCGTCGAAGAATCGATTCGTGTGTTTGTGCGCGTGGCCGATCCTAAATATCGCCAGGTGGTCCCCATGCGGTTCTTCAACCTGACACTGACGGCCGCTGAGGCTGACGCCTACAACGCGGCTTTCCTCGAGGAAAAGAGCTTGCGCGCGGATGTGGCCCGCACGCTAATTCGTATCGTATCGATTTCGGCACGTATCAGCACCGAACTGGAAGAACTGAAGCGTAGCCAGAAGATGTCGTCACTCTGGAAGCTGCATGCCGACTCGGTCGTCGTCCTGCTCGATATGGCCAGCACCACCACGGAAGAGGCCGGCAGCGTAGCCAAGAACGCCGAGCAAAATGGCTCCGGCACCGCCGCCCGCGCGGTCCACGAATCCGTCAAGAAGCTGCGCAACCAGTCGGACGTCGCGGTGAAGACCCTCGCCAACGTAAGTTAAAGCACTCCGGCTTTTCAAATCTTCAAGTCCCAACGGCCATCCCAGTCCACATCAGCCGTGCTACTTTGGCCCCGTTTACGGCGAACAGGCAGCGCAAGGTTGTGCAAACCTACTAGGACTAACGCCTATTAGCAACAGCTGCCGGCATCCAGCTTGCTATACTCACTCTGAAATTCCGCTTGGAGGTGTTCTTTGCGAGTTCCCGTTTTGCGGATTCTGGCGTTTTTGCTTGCGTGTGTGGCGGCAGTTCCCTGCCGGGCACAGGATAAAGTGACGATCCTCTATGACGCGTTCGGAGAATCGAAGGAACTGACTAAGGATTGGGGATTTTCCGCTTTTGTGGAGCACAACGGAAAGCGAATCTTGTTCGATACGGGGAATGATGCCGCAATTTTTGAACACAACGTGAAGGCGCTGAGTGTAGACCTGACGAAATTGGATTTTGTGGTGATCTCGCACCGGCATGCAGACCACACGACGGGGTTGAGATATGTGCTGAGGGTGAATCCGAACGTTACGGTGTATGTGCCTGCGGATGGGGGGAACGGATTTGGGGGATCGCCGCTTCCGAAGACGTTTTTACGGGCAGATGAGAGCTTGCCAGCGAAGATGCGGTATTTCGGGGGAGCGGAGCCGGAACATTTCGCATGGGGCAAGCTGTATGACACTGGGAATTTTGTGTTGGTAAATCAATTGACGGAAGTATTACCGGGAATTTTCCTGGTGCCGACAGTTTCGCAGAAGAAAGGGACGATGGAACTGCCGGAACTGACGCTGGCGATCAAAAGACCGAATGGATTGCTGCTGGTGGACGGGTGCTCACACGCAGGGATCGAAGCGATTTTGGAAGCGGCAAGCGCGGTGGATCCGAGGATGGAGATTGTGTTTGGGGGATTGCACCTGGTGACGACGCCGGTGGAAGAGATTGACGTGCTCGTGCAGAATTTAAAGACGAAGTGGAAGGTGCAGAGGATTGCGCCGGGACATTGCACAGGTGAGCCGGCATTTGCGCGATTGAAGAAGGCGTATGGAGACAACTATTTGTATTCGGGGTTGGGGACGAAGATTGAGCAGTGATAATGGCACACCTCCAGGAATGGGGCGAGCTGGCGTAACATCCCGTGGCTGTTGAAAAAGTCCGGTTTCCTTCCCAACAGCCAAAATGTGTGGGATACAAAATGCTCAGAAAATCAAAAAGATTGTTTCTAGGGCATCCTGGCGCAAAGTTTTTTCGGTCATTTTCCAGCGATGGAGTTTTTCAACAGCCACTCCCGATTTCACTCATCTCCCCCGATACGCTCGAAGTTTTTCTCCTACCGTCGTTCCAGGTTTCCCAAATGCTAACGGGAAAAGAAAAAGACGGGCGATTTCTCACCCGTCTTTGCTCATAGCTCATAGCTCGCCGCTCACGGCTAGTTGATATCGAACTGCTCCTGGTGCACGGCCGGATCGCTCTTCACAATGATCGTCCGCTTGGTCATTTCTTCCATCTCGTTCAGCAGCTTCGCATTGTTTGTCTTCAATTCCTTGGCAACGTCCGGATGCACGCGCAGCATGACATCTTCATGCTCCAGATGCTTGGCGATCTTGCGCATCTCGACATAGATTTCGTTGCAGATCGTGGTCACCGATTTCACGTAGCCCGTCGATTGGCAGTACGGACACGGCGCTCCAATCGTACGTTCGAGCGACTGCTTCACGCGCTTGCGCGTGATCGCCACTAAACCGAAATCGTTAAACTGCAAGGTCTTCGATGGTGCCCGGTCGTGGCGAAGTTCCTCTTCCAGAGCCTGCATCACGCGCTGGCGGTTGCGGCGCTCATCCATATCGATGAAGTCGATGATGATAATACCGCCCAGATCACGCAACCGAATCTGCCGCACGATCTCTTTAATTGCGTCCACATTGGTCTTAACGATCGTGTCTTCCAGCCGTTGCGTCTTGCCAACGTACTTGCCGGTATTAATGTCGATCGCGACCAGCGCCTCGGTCTGGTTGATGACGATGTAGCCGCCGCTTTTCAGCCAGACTTTCGACTTGAGCGCCTTGTTCATTTCTTCGGCCAGGCCGAATTGTTCGAACAACGGCGTCTCTTTGGTGTAGAGCTTGACCCGCTTGACCATCGCGGGCTGGAAGCGGTTGAAGAAGCGGAGAATGCGCTCGTATTCAGCTTCCGTGTCAACCCAGATCACGTTGAAGTCGGACGTCACCTGGTCGCGCAGTACGCGTTCCACAACGTTGAGATCGTGATAGATCAGCGCCGGGGGCTTCGAACTTTCCCCACGATTCTTGATGTCCTGCCACAGACCCTTTAAGAACCGGATATCGGCGCGGAGTTCGTCTTCCGTGGCGCTCTGCGCGGCCGTGCGAACGATGAACCCCCCGTGCCCATTCTCGCGTTCGCTGAGAATGATTCGTTTCAGCCGCTGCCGTTCTTCCTCGGACGATATCTTCCGCGACACGCCCGTATGATTGACGGTGGGCATGTAGACCAGGAAGCGTCCGGGCAGCGCGATATGGCTGGTGATGCGTGCGCCCTTCTTGCCGATGGGCTCCTTGGCAATCTGAACCAGAATCTCCTGTCCTTCTTTCAGCAGGTCGCTGATCAAGGGAACGGGCGCCGACTCGCGACGGCGGAAACGGCGTCCTCCTCCACCACCACGTCGGCCACGATCGCCACCTCGCCGTTCGCCCTGACGGTCAAAGCGCGGACGCTGCGTTCGCTGCGTGTACCCGGCGGTCGCGGCTGGGGCTCGAACCTCCGCCCTGGCATCGACCGTGCCGTTGCCACGAGCCTCCGCATCGAGCAGCGCCTCGGCCTGCGCCTGCGCTTCCTCCAGTTCAATTTCCTCGCTGTCTTCTTCACCTTCCGCCGGCGTCGCCTCCGCAGGCTGCTCCACACCCGACTCCGCCAACGAAGCCATGTGGATCTCGGTCACTGCCTCGCGGGCGTCGCCGTTCAGCTGATCGGCGGCTCGTGTTTCCTCTTCGAACTCGTCATAGCCCTCATCGGAGGAAGATTGGTACTGAATCGTGTCCGCTTCCTCCTCATCGATGGTTTCCTCTTCCATCGTTCCCGGAGCGGCAAATACGGGAGTCTGTTCCTCGCGCAAGAATTGGGCAGGCTGATGGATCTCTTCGGCCAGCGGGATCAGGAGGTGATCCTTCTCTTCCTCCGCCTCTTCCTCCGCCGCTGATTGCTTCTCGACGTCCTCGGTCTGTAGCTCAGCTTCAACCGGTGCGGTGCGTTCGGAAGACCACGCGGGGGCAGGAGCGCTCATCTCTTCTGATCGGCGGAATTCCCGATTCCAGTTCGTTGAAGTCGCCGCCGACTCGACAGTTTCCTCGGCCACGGGCGAATCGTCATCGTGCCCTTCATGCAAGGGCTCAGAACTTGCCTCTCCAGCTGCAAAGATCGGCTCATCCTCCGGGAAAGTTGCGGCCACAGCGGCGGGCTGCTCTGTTGAGGACTGGGTACCCTCTTCCGTAGCCGCCCTCGACGGCATTTCGCGAACTGGCGCCTGCTGGGCAAACCGCTGGTACTTCGAAATCGACTCTCCGGGCAGCAAAATCGGTGTATATCCGGCGGGCGGCCCGGCAGGCCGCGAAGGTGCGGCATCCACAGGACGCGAGAGTCGAGGCTCAGGAGCACGCTCTGCGCGTTCGCCGCCCCGTTCGAATCCGCGATCGCGGCGGCCCCCACGTCCCCGGCGACGGCGTCCACGCCATCCGCCGCGCTCGCGCCCAGAATCGCTTCCGTTTGTAGGCTCCGCAGTCTCAGTTCCAGACATCGTCTGCGGCGAGCTGCCTTCGGTGTCGCCATCGACGGGTCCCTCTCCCTCATCGGAGTGGCTCTCGGACTCTGCCCTCCCGGCGGGTTCTGCCGGTTCCTGTGCAGCTTCGGGCTTCGCCGTCTGCGGACGCAGATCGGGCACTCCGCGGTTTGCGGGAACAACATCTGTCAAATCCTCGTCGTGCTCCTCCAATTCCATGAAATCGGAGACATAGAGGAACGCATCGCGCTCCAGCCCGATGTCGACAAATGCGGACTGCATGCCGGGGAGCACGCGGGTAACGCGTCCTTTGTAGATGGATCCCGCTAAGGTGTATTCGTTCTCGCGCTCAAGATAGATTTCCGCGAGCAGATCGTCCTCGACCAGCCCCACCTTGGTTTCGTGAGGGGTTGAGGAGACAAACAATTCTTTATTCATGCAACACTCCGGTCCCGCCGGATTCATCTAGGAAACCGTGCGGGGTTCACCGAGTGCGTCAGAAAGGGTGCGGGAGGATTGAGAGGTGCGAAGCTGCCCCGAATAGGGGACGGCGTAGGCTGGAAGGACTATCTTCTAGCTGAGTCCGCTGCAAAAACTGGAAATTCTTTTGCACGCATCACTTAATTTTCCGCCGGAGTTGTGACCGCACTCTCAGACCATTTCGGTCGGGGGGCCGTTCCCTCCCCGGCTAACCGCTCAATCCTGCCCGGCCTTGACTGCTGACTGGCCGGTGAAATGCCCCCTTTACGCGAGGGCGATCGATGTTTTTGGGCTGCGATTCCGGATTGCACCGGACGAAGCGCAGCAACTGCACCCTACCGTCTTCCCTGTTTCGCAAGTCGTTGTTCCCGACGTTCGCCCGACCGGCTCACCCGGTCCGTTGGCTTAGTTTACAAAGCGGCGCATACGAACGTTCATGACCATCCCCAGCGCCAGGAACATAAACAACACGGAAGACCCACCATAACTCATTAACGGAAGGGGTATTCCAGTGACCGGCATAAAGCCGACCACCATGCCGACGTTGACCAGGATATGGAAGCTAAGCACAGCCACCACACCCATCACCACGAACGTACCAGCGCGGTCGGGCGCTGTTTGCGCGTTCTGAGTCAAACGCATCAGCACAATGAAGTATAACAGCAGAACCGCGAGAGCGCCTACGAACCCGTGTTCCTCGGAAAAAGCCGCAAAAATGAAGTCCGTCTGGGGTACCGGAAGAAATGCACCATGTGTTTGCGTGCCTTTACCGCCCCAAATGCCACCCGAACCTACCGCAATCATGGATTGCTTAACTTGATACCCAGCACCTTGCGGATCTGAGTCGGGATCCTGATAACTGGTCAGCCGCTGCTTCTGATAACCCTTCAAGACGTGGACCGCTGGGACGTAAAATACCACCCCAAGCCCGACAATCGCAGCCAGGCACACGGCCAGTCCCTGTTTCCACTGCATCCCTCCGAGAAACATGCCAATAGCCGCAATGGGGAGGTAGGTCAGGGCCGTACCCAGGTCAGGCTGCTTCAAAACCAGCAACATGGGCACGCCGACCATGGCTCCTGCCTTAAAAAAATCCCCCCAGGAAAGTTCTCTTTGCCGCATCTCAGCAAAGAACTTCGCCACCGCGAGAATGAGAACCAGCTTGACCCACTCCGACGGCTGAAAGTGGTTGCCGCCCGGCATCTTAATCCAGCGCTTTGCCCCCAGAGCCTTCGTTCCAAACAACAGGACAGCCACCAGAGACGCAATCGAGGCAATGTAAAACCAGTGAATCTGGTCGAGCAACGCCTGGTAATTCACCAGGCTCATGAGGAACATGACACCGACGCCGGCGAGGATCCAATAGATCTGCCTGATGTGCGATCCGGCAAATTTGGTATGCACGGTGGCGCTCTGTATCTCCATGACCCCCAATCCGCAAATCAGGAGCACAAAGCCCAGCAGGAGCCAATCAAAATCGCGATATGAAACGTAACGTGACATTCAGAAATCAGCTCTCAGTTGCCAGTTCTCAGTTCTCAGTTCCCCGCCCACCCGTCGCTGTCATCCCCTCGTGCACTTCTCCCGTGATTTGGAACTAATTCATTCCCGGAGCAGCAGTCGCCAGCACCGAGCGTTTCTTCGGGAGATCGATGGCGAATCTGGCTGCCTGCAAGCCGTCCTTGTCGCCGTCATCGCCCGGTGCGCTCCAAAGCCCTCCCATATCGACGGTCCCGTTCTTCGGTTGCTCCACCATCTTCTGCGGCGTTCGCTTCTGCTTGTCGACGTAAGCCTTGATCACCTGCGTCGCCAACCGCGCCGCCAGTCTGCCGTGCTCGCCGCCCTGAAACAGTACGCAAACCACGATGTCGGGATTGCGTCTCGGCGTAAATCCCACGAACCACCCGTTCTGAGCCAGCGCATCGCTGTTCTTGAACTTTGCGCGAGTCGTCAGCGAAACGATCTGTGCCGATCCTGTCTTACCGGCGATATCGATCCCGGGAACATGCGCGGATGGAGCCGTTCCCTCCGGCAACAATACGCGCGACATGGCGTCGGTGATGAAGTTCCATCCATTCGGATCCAGGGGAACGCTCTTCACTTCGGTGTAGTGCCCCGTCTCCACATACCCGGGTGGCATCTCGGTAGGATTGATCACGTGCGGCACAACCATCCTGCCGCCCATGGAAATCGCGCTAATCGCCCGCAGCAGTTGCACCGGGGTGATGGCTACCGCGCCCTGCCCGATGCCCACCGAAATGGTTTCGCCCGCAAACCACTTCTGCTTGAAATTGCGGATCTTCCACTCCTCCGAAGGCATCACTCCGTTGACTTCGTTGGGCAGGTCGATCCCGGTCTTCTGCCCCAACCCAAAATCTGTCGCGTATTTAGCAATTCGGTCTATGCCAAGCTTGTTCGCCAGGGTGTAAAAGAAAACGTCGCACGATTGATAGATCGCCTTTTCCAGGGTGACTGCGCCGTGCCCACCTTTGACCCAACATCCAAAGCGGCGTCCATAAAACTCCGCGCCTCCGGTGCAGTTCACATGAAGATCCTGCGCAATATGTTCCTGCCAGCCGGCCACCGACATGATGATCTTGAACGTTGACCCGGGCGCAAGCTGCGCCTGAATCGCCTTGTTCAGCAGCGGCCTGTCGGGATCATTGACCAGCTTGTTCCACTCATCGCGCGACACGCGCACGGCAAAATCATTCGGATCGAACGTTGGCCCGCTCACCATGGCTAGAATTTCGCCCGTGTGCGGATCCATCGCAACGACGGCACCATTTTTTCCCGCCAGCGCCTCTTCCGCCGCAATTTGCAGATCGAGATCGATGGTCAGTTTTAATTGTTTCCCAGGAATGGCCTCGGTCTCGCCCAGCCGCCCAACCTCTCGTCCATGGCTGTCGACCAGTGCCTGCCGCGAGCCATTCTTGCCCATCAGCAGCGTGTTGTACTGGCGCTCCACCCCCGAAATGCCGACTACATCGCCCGGGTTATATAACTCAAATTGCGGCTGGTTGAGCATGTCTTCGGTGACTTCGCCCACGTAGCCGATCAGATGCGCCATGAATCCGTTGCGCGGATACAGGCGCCGGTGCGCCATGATGGTGTCGAGTTCAGGCAGTTCGTTGCGATGCGCTTCGATAAACTGCAACTCGTCGGGAGTGATGTCTTCCTTGAGGAAGATGGGCTGGTATTGCGGCATCGACGCAAAGCGCTTGATGCGCGCCCGTACTTCATCGGCATTCAGATGCAGTCCCTGCGCAATCAGATCTGCGTCGCCATTCAAATCGCGCGAAGAATCACGTAACAGCAGCGCAGAAAATGACGGATAGTTGTCGACAATGATGCGCCCTTCGCGATCGAGAATCTTGCCGCGGGGCGCGAGCACCGGCACATTGCGAGTGTGGTTTCGTTCCGCTGCGAGCGAGTAGTAATCGCTCTGCATCACCTGCAGTCGCCACAATCCCCACGCCAGAATGAGGAAGATGCCGAGAATGATGTACTGCGACGCCGTCAGGCGAAGCGCGGAAACTTTTTCGTCGCGGCCAAACATCAGTTGTCAGTGGCCAGTTGCCAGTTGCCAGTTAAAACGGTGAAAGCACCTTTGGGCCGCAACGTGTCACTATCCTCGCTGGAATGAAATCGGATTACTAATATTGTACTGCCTTAATCCGCTGGGCCGTTAATAGGAAGGGTAACGGAAGTCACGGGAAGCGCGCTTTTAATGGCCCACTGGCCCCTGGCAACTGAGAACTGTTTTTCACGTTCTCTGCTTGAACCGGTCGAGAATGAAGTACAGGATCACGCCCAGGAACGAATTGACCAGCCCGGCCAACATTCCGGGCCCCCAGTTCCAATGCAGGGTCGAGTTGACCAGCCCGCGTGCGACCGCGAAGTACACCGCGGAATGCACCAGGTAGAAGCCCAAAGTTACGAGAAGACGCGCCCCGGCATTCTCCACGTCGAGCTTCACGCCCAGTGACGATGCTCCATAGCCCACCACCGTCTTGGCAATCCCGTAGATCCCGATCTCCCTGGACCCGATCATGTCCTGCACCAATCCAATAATGGCGCCGGTGAACAACCCGGCAACCGGATTACGTCGGGCCATGGCGAAGAAAATTGTCACCAGCAACGGCAGGTCCACGTACACGGCAAAGCTGGGAAAGTATTTGGGCACATAAGCCTGCACAATGAGTGCCACGAGCGGAACTCCGATCGTGACCGGCAGACTGAACCGGTAGACCTCAACCTGCTCCCCCGATGTGTAAGTGATGGGCACGCTATTGTGGGCTGTTGTCCTGTGAGGGCGGCGGCGTGTCGGGTTGAGCGGCCACTGGGGCCGGCTTCTGCTCGACAATCGAGGGTTGGGCCGGAGGCTGAGACTGCGCACCGTCAGGCTTGGCTTCGGTCGAGGACTTGCTCAGCGGCTTCGGCTTCGGGGCAGTGGAGGTCTGAGCCGAGCTCTGAGTTAACGGTTGAACTGCTGTCTTACCTGGTTGGACCTGTAGGGTAGCCGATTTCGCGGGAGTATTCCCAGACGCACTCTTCACCGCAGCGGCGTTGCCGGCAGCCGTGCCCGCGGGTTTGGCTGCGGTGTTCCCCCCAACGGGCACCGGCGAGGCCCCCTCAGCGACTGCTGGGGGAGTCACGGCAGTCGCCGGTTTGTCCGGCACCGAGGGCAGGCGTTGCGCCAGAATATCCGCCGCGCGAATCCGGACATGGTCGTCTGCCACCGACTCACGCTCCTGCTTCTCGGTCAACACCAGGACTTCTTCAAGTCTGCTCAAGTTCGCCGCCGGCTTGATCCTGATACTCAGGAACAGGTCCTTGCCGCTCCCAACCCTGGTCACCGTTCCAACAGGCAAACCTTTGGGGAATATCTGATCGCCGCCGCTGGTCAGCACAATGTCGCCCGGCTGCACCTGTTCGTCACTCATCACGCGTTCAAGCACGACCTCGCCATTGGCAGTCCCACGCAACACGCCCTGCAGCCGAGACTTATCAAGAATAGCCCCCACACCGCTGCTCTGATCGCTGATGAGTAACACCTGCGCCAGGTTCGGAGACACGAACAAAACCTTGCCCACGATCCCATCGGCCGTAATGACCGCCATGTCGCGCCGGATGCCTGCGTTCTCCCCTTTATCAATGGTGACGATGCGCGAAAGATCGCTGCCGCTGGTCCCAATCACTTGCGCCGCCACCGTTTTGGAGATGAACTGTTCCTTGAAGGACAACAGTGTCTGCAGCCGACGCGCCTGGGCGGCATCCTCGCTAAGGCGGACTTGCTGCAGCCGCATCTGCTCGATCTGCTCTTTTAATTGCCGGTTTTCCGCGCGCACCCCGCGGAGATAGAAGTAGTTGTGCCACACGCTGGCGGTGGAGTTCTGCACCCAGACCAGCGCCCGTTCAAACGGAGTAATCGCCCCCAGGGCCCACACCCGGATCAGGCGAGTATCCTTCTCCTCGTTTGCCCCGGTCTTTACCTGTACCGCAAGTCCAAGGACCTGCAGAAACAACACGCCCACCAGGATGATCAGATTACGATAGCGGCCGAGGAAGGATTCCATAGGAGCTTTGAGCTATGAGCGGTGAGCAATTAGCAAAACCAGGGATGAACCAGAACTCATTAGCTCACAGCTCATTGCTCATTGCTCACTGCTTTATTCGATCGATATCTTCCGCAATAGCTTGAAGTCGCTCAGCATCTTGCCGGTGCCGAGCACCACGCTGCACAGTGGATCGTCGGCGATCGAAACCGGCAGCCCGGTTTCTTCGCGGATGCGCTTATCCAGATTCTTCAGCAATGCGCCGCCACCAGTCAGAACAATGCCGCGATCGCTGATATCGGCCGAAAGCTCGGGTGGCGTCCGCTCCAGAGCCACGCGAATGGCGTTCATGATCGTCGATACGCATTCGCTCAAAGCCTCGCGGATTTCGCCATCGTCGACTGTGATCGTCTTGGGTACGCCTTCGATCAGGTTGCGGCCTTTGATCTCCATCGTCATCGGCTTGTCGAGCTGGTGCGCCGATCCGATTTCCATCTTGATCTGCTCGGCGGTGCGCTCACCGATCAGGAGGTTGTATTTCCGCTTCAGGTAGTTCATGACGGCTTCGTCCATCTGGTTACCGGCCATGCGCACGGAACGCGAATAGACGATGCCGCTCAAAGAGATGACTGCGATGTCAGTGGTGCCACCGCCGATATCGACAACCATGTTGCCGGAAGGCTCGGTAATAGGAAGGCCGGCGCCGATCGCGGCTACCATCGCCTGCTCGACAAGGTGAACTTCGCTCGCCTTCGCGCGGTAAGCCGAGTCCATGACTGCGCGCTTTTCCACCTGCGTAATCTCCGAGGGCACGCCGATCACGATACGGGGATGCACCAACATCTTGCGGTTGTGCGCCTTCTGGATGAAGTAGTTCAACATCTTCTCGGTGACCTTGAAGTCGGCGATTACGCCGTCCTTCATCGGCTTGATGGCGACGATGTTGCCCGGGGTGCGCCCCAGCATCTCTTTCGCCTCTTTGCCGACCGCTTCGACCTCGCCCGTGTTCTTGTTGATGGCGACGATCGAGGGCTCGTTGACCACGATGCCCTTTCCTCGCGCGTATACCAACGTGTTGGCGGTCCCGAGATCAATAGCCAGATCGCTGGAGAAAATGCTGAACAGCGAGCGGAGGTTGTGGTTGCGCGTTGAGCTGCCGTGGTATCCGTTAGTTGACATGACGACTTAGTCCGTCTCTCTCACAATGATGCCCGCCCGGGAATTCCCGGCGGCATCTTATCTTGTTCGGGGTGGCTGCATCTATTCTACGTGATGCAAGCCAACCCTGCTTACCTGTCATCCTGCTTGCCTGTCATCCTGCGGCGCGCGCTTTCTGCGTGCCGAAGGATCTGTCCGAACCGCGCGAAGCGTTGCTTTCCTGCGACGCGTAAATCGCACGCTTGGTTCGCTTCCTTACTGAATCACGATCTTCTTCTGCTGCGTATTCACTCCGCCTTGTGCCGTCTGCGCCGTTACTGTAATCACGGCTTCTCCGGGCGGTAGCGGCGGAGTGAAATAGTGGAACTGGCCATCCCCGGTCACCAGCGGAACTTCACTGCCGTTTACCATCACACGCGCGCCCTTCTGTGTCTTGCCCGTCACCTCGATCACGTGCCCATGCTGAATAAACGGGTCCAGTTCAAGATCGATCACTTCGGCTGACTTACCGGTGGAGATGATATTGAACCGGTTCTTCTCGCTTTCCATCGACTCTTTCCCGGCGGTGTCGTAAGACTGGACCCCCCAGTAGTAGACGCCCTCGCCGAGATTGGTGACGGTCACGGCCGCCGTATTCACCTTTTTGTCAACGAGTGTAGAGGAAAAATAAGGATTGCGGGAGATACGAAGGCGGTAACCAACTGCATTCGCCATCGGCGTCCAGGAAAACTCGACATCCTTGGTCGGCGCACCGTTAGAGAACAGCGGTGCCATGTTGGCCGGTGCAATCGGTGTGGGTGGACCGATTTCTCTGGCCTTCTCCAGATGCGCCTGTTCTCCCTGGAAGCTAACTTTTTCCCAGTTGGCCAACTTCACAGTCTCGTTGCCCTTTGTAACCTCGCCCGTACCTTTGGTCATCAAGATTTCGTGCTGGTCGGCTTTGGGATCGTTATGCACCTGCGCCGCGGACTCCGGAGCCAGTGACGCCGTTGCCCCTGCCACGATCACTTGCGATTTCGATCCTTGGCTGTAGGTAGCAGTCGAAAGATCCACCGTTCCAGTGCTGACTGCCACAGCCACGTTGGTCTGCTGCTGATCATTGGCTGAGTTCTCTTGAATTACGATCAGGGAATCCTGTTTCACGGTGTAACTGGTGCCGTCGTTGAACACGACCTTGGCCATGCCCTCTGAGCCGGTCTGCACCACGTCGCCTTTTTCCAGAGGAATGTGGTAGTCCGCCGCGACCCAGGTGTTGCTGTCGCCCTTCTTCACACGCACTGTGCCGTCAAGTGCGGTGAAGTGCGCCTGCTGCGCGGTGATGGTTCCGGTCCCTGGCGCAGGCGCCATTCCGGCAACTTTTTCGAGCACCCTGCTGGCAACATCGTCGGCTTTCTGAAGGGTGTTCTGCGTGAACTGAGGAAACGCCACCCGCATGGCAACAAAAAAGATCGCACACACCGCCAGGACGAGCAGGGCCACACTGCGGTACGTGATCGTGGTCCACGCAATGTGGACCCCCGTTTTGCGACTGTTGGAAGACACTTTTGCCCGAAAAACCTCGTGAATATCCGCTATAGAAAAACGGTAGCACAGGAAAAACCGCGGAAACACACGAGAGTCAGTCTTGGGGGTTACCGAAGTGTCGCGCCGTGGAACTGCTCAGGTCTTGCATCTTGTATCCCGTTCCCGGCGCCGATGAAACCCCATGCACTAATGGGCCGCACTCGCACGGCGACACCTGGGCCATTGATAACTCCTTACCGACCTCGCAACCGAAATCGGATATGCTGGTGGCCGAAAATGGCTACCTCTCCAGTTTCGGTTGAAGCCCCCAAGCGCGATACCCTGCTATCCACCGGCATGGCCGTCGTCTGGGCCATTGCTCTCGCCAAGCTTCTGTTTCACATCTATTTCAACAACCGCTATGGTTATTTCCGCGACGAGTTCGACTACATGTCGTGCGGCGACCACCTGCA
>DATMOO010000315.1:0-14835 GCA_035568275.1 Candidatus Sulfotelmatobacter sp. | reverse complement strand
TGGCGCTTACTCTGGCTGCCACGTCGCTAACCGCACAAACTCTGCAAACGCCACCACAGCAATCCGCCCGCCAGGCCCTGATAGAGATGTTCCTGGGTAAGGGGGAAAACGACTTAGCCAAACACCTGCCTGACATCACACGGAAAGCTTTGATCCGCAAGGATGAATCACCTGAATCATCGGTCGTGCTGCGCATTGCGGCAGCCGGCCGTTCGATGGCCGCACAGGGGCGAACGGTCGAGACATTCGACACGGGCCCAAACATCCTCGTCACCGAGCAATCGGATAATGAAAGGGTCGAAATCGCTGTCGAACATGACAGCCTTATGGGAGACCAGGACGAGATCGAACTCTCGATTCATGGCTACAAAGATGGACAGGAAGAAAACTTGCCTGTCATCCCCCGCCTGATTTTTACCTTGCAGCAGGAGAAAGACGTTTGGCGACTGACAGAAATCACTGTTGCCGCTCATATACCCCTGACCGACCCGGACTATCTCAAGGGACTTCGGAAGCAGCAAGACGAAGCCAATGAGCAGATGGCCCAGATGCGCATGAACATGATCGTCAACGGCCAGAAGGCGTATTCCGCTGCCCATCCCGAGATCGGCTATGCCTGCACTTTGTCCAGCCTGGTGCCACAGAAAACAGATTCCACTGCCGGTGAACCCGCCGCCACCTTCGATCCCGGGCAAGGGAGTGAGGGGTGGAATGGCTATCGATTCGCTCTCAACGGATGTGGCGGAACTCCGTCCTCGAAATATCGCCTCGCCGCAGTTCCGATTGATTCTGACTCAACGGGAAAAACTTTCTGCGCGGACGAGTCAGGGAAGATCAAGTTCCTGACCAGTGGGAGGCCTTCCAGTTGTTTCAGCGCTGGTCAGGAGTTGAATCAACCAACTGCATATGCTCCCCCGTCGTAGAGTAAACCAGCCGGAAACTCCGGTGTCTATCCGTACGCGAGTTCCTTTGCGCGCTGGGCAGCCTTGACCACTGCTTTGATCAAGGTGACGCGGAGCTTGCCTTCCTCGAGTTCCATGATCGCGTCGATCGTACAGCCGGCAGGAGTCGTGACCGCATCTTTAAGAAGGGCCGGATGGTCCCCGGTCTCAAGAACAACTTTCGCCGCGCCGAGAGTTGTCTGTGCTGCCAGCAGTGTCGCGATGTCTCGCGGCAGACCTACCTTCACACCCGCTTCCGCGAGCGATTCAAGAATGATGTAAATGTACGCCGGGCCGCTCGCCGAAAGTGCAGTGACCGCGTCCATGTGCTTCTCATCGACCACCACAGTACGTCCGACCACGTCGAACATATGACAGGTCAGGGCAACATGCTCGGCGGTCGCATGTTTGCCTTTGCAAACGGCAGTCATGCCTGCGGCCATAAGGCATGGGGTGTTCGGCATGGCACGAATGACTGGAACATTCGGAGAAAGATTCCTCTCGATCATCGATGTGGGCACGGAAGCCGCGACCGACACGATCAACTGCTTCGGAGTAACGTGCTCGCTGATTTCGCGGATAACATCTTCGACCACCTGGGGCTTCACGCCAATCACGATGATGTCGGCGCCCTTGGCGGCGTCTACGTTGTTGGTGCCGACTTTTACCTTTAACTTCGCGGACAATGCCTTGGCGCGCTCCTCGTGGGCGACAGTGGCGCAAGTTGATTTCGCCGAGAGCAGGCCATTTTTCAGCAGCGCCTGCAGGATGATTCCGCCCATTTTCCCGGCGCCCAGAAATGCTACTTTTTTTCCAGTCAGATCATTTGCCATGGGTACGTACGATTTCCCCTTCTCGATTTCACAATCTCACGACAGAGAGCACAGACGAGTGCAGCATTTCACGGAACCCTCGCGCCCCGACGATGCTCTTCCCAACTCCAGGCTGTGCTCACGATTTCGTTCAAGCCACGCGTGGCCTTCCAGTGCAGCAACGATTGCGCCTTGGCTGGATTGGCCACCAGTGCCGGAGGATCACCCGGACGTCGCGGCACCACTTTGTGCGGCACGCGTTTGCCGGTAATCTTTTCGACCTCGGAAATTACCTCTCGGACCGAGGCGCCTGCTCCCGTCCCGACGTTCACCGCCACGCTTTCCTTCCCCGCCGCCAGATGTTCGAGTGCCTGTAGGTGAGCACTGGCCAGGTCATTCACGTGTATGTAGTCGCGGATGCATGTCCCGTCGGGCGTCGGATAGTCCGAACCAAAGACCTGAAGCGCAGGTCCCAGGCCCGCCGCGGCGCGAAGCGCCAAGGGGATCAGGTGAGTCTCGGGCTCGTGCAGTTCGCCAATCTCGCCGCTCTCGTCTGCCCCCGCGGCATTGAAATATCGCAGACTGGCGTACCGAAAGCCGTAGGCGCGGTCATATGCCTCCAGTGCTTGCTCAAAGAACAATTTCGAGACGCCGTAGGGATTCACCGGTTGGCGCGGAATGTTTTCGTCGATCGGAACCTTGGCCGGGACGCCATATACCGCGCACGTGGAGGAAAAAATGATCTTGTTGGTCCCCGCGTCAACCGCTGCATTCAGCAGCGACAAACCTCCCTCAACATTGTTGCGAAAATACTTTCTCGGATTCGTGACCGACTCTCCCACATAAGCATGAGCCGCGAAGTGCATGATCGCATCGCAGCCTGAGAGAACGCTGGTGAGAGCATTCTGATCAAGGACATCTCCCTTAACCAGTTTGAAGCCTGTCGCCAGGAATTCGTACCCTGTGCTGAGATTGTCAAAAATAGTGACTTCGTGGCCGGCAGCTTTCAGCGCCCGTGCGGTGTGACTTCCGATGTATCCAGCGCCGCCGATGACTAGAACGACCACTATCGTTTCCTTTACGATGAATCGAATCGCGAACCGGTTGAGAGTACCTCATTGTACACAGGGAAACCCTTGAATTCCCGCTGCCATTGCCGGTGTTAAGATGAGAGCGGTGAGCCTGTTCTATCGACACCTTTCGCGGCGATGAGGAATCTATGACTGAACTTGCCGACAAGCAATGCGTCCCTTGTAAGGGTGGTGTGCCGCCGTTGCGGGGGGAAGAATTAAAGAAGTTCCACTCCGCCGTGCCCCAATGGACGGTCACCAACGAGCATCACCTCCACCGCGAGTTCGGTTTTCCCGACTTCAAACAGGCCCTGGAGTTTGTGAATCGTGTTGGCGAGATCGCCGAGAATCAGGGCCATCATCCCGACATTCTTCTTAAGTGGGGAAAGGTGGAAATCACCTTGTGGACCCACAAGATCGACGGCCTGACCGAGAGCGACTTCATTATGGCCGCGAAGATTGACCGGCTAAGTCCAGTCTAACGGCGACCTATCCGTCTGATCTGCCCGGGCAAATTTCAGACGGACTCTCCCGTTCGCACTCTTGCTTCAGAAATTCATAAAACCTCCGCGCTCCGTGCTCAATGGCCGGGGCCAACGCCAGACCAGCCGCGCGGGAAAAGGATCCAACAAACTCGAGGTTGCTCCGAACCTCGGTGACCTCGTCGTCGAGTGCACGGAAAACAATTTGCGAGATCATCGTCACCCCACCGAAATGGCTGATGAAATCCACTCCGCGGTATGGTTCGAAGTGGGTTATGACTTGATCGACGATGACGCCGAAGGAGTCGGCCGGTTCAATGCTCAACGACTCTCGACCTCCCATGGTTCTCCGTGGGTCCAACGTACGCTTCGGATATCGGACCAACGCCACGGATCAACCTGGGCGTAGGTTTCAAAAACGTGTTTGAGATTGCGGTTGATGCTGGTGCGAATCTCCGACCGGCCCATGAGTGACTCCTTCGGAAGGCTTTTCGCAGCGGGGAAGTGACTGTCTTTCGCCGGTCAGTGTAGGGAAAACGAACCCCCTGGCAAACGGAAATCCGTTTCTACTTAAGGCGGGGCCGAAGCATCCTTCGCAGCCGCCTCACAGTCTCGACAGACGTCTTCTAAGAAACGCTTCGTAGTCTTGAGAATCACGGGCTCGATGGCGAACCCAAGAGCGCGGGACAATTTGCCCACGATCTGCATTCGTACGCGAATGATGGTTTCGTCCGCGGCGTCCCTATGAAACGTCACCTAAGTCTCCGTTGTTATGCCGAGGACATGACTCAGGTAATTGACGCTCTCATTTGCGGTGAAATGCTGAACCACCTGATCGACCATGCTGCGAAATGGCACGCGCGTCTCGATGGTCAGCCGGCTGCCTTCCTGCCACGGACTGCCCTTTACCCAGCGCATCTCCCCAAAAATGCTGCGGTGCCGCCAGCGATCAATGTCGATATAAATCTTGAAAACGAGTTCCAGAGGACAGCGGACAGCGACTTCAAACGCAAAAGACTGCATAACAGGGATTACAGCCCGGGGGGGAAGAGCACGCCTGGACGCGAGTGTAAGTGAAAACCCGGAAAGCAGCAACTCATGCCGCGATCTGATTTTGGCGGAAACGGGGAGCGCGCAGCACCCACGCCAACAGGGCCGCCGGAATCAGCATGAAGAATCCGGTGCCCACAGCCATCATGCGGACCGGTATGCCCAGATCGAGAAAATGGCCACACAAATATGCCGTAGTGGCAAACGTAAAGCTGGCGAGCCCCAGGTCGGCGGCAAAAACGCGGCCACGGAAACGATCTTCTGTTCGGAGTTGCAGCAGCGTAGTCGAGAAAACCCAGACGGTCGAGCCTCCCGCATGCGCCAACATAGCGCACGCGGCTGCCATCCACACGGTCCGACTGACTCCAATCAGCCCATATCCCAAGGCAATCGTGAGGTATCCGAACAAGATGCCAAGTCGCAACCTGTGATCGTTTTGGCCCGCCCATCGCGCTGAGATCAACGGACCAACCAGGGCGCCCAGACCACGCCCGCCCAGCAGAATACTCATCCCGAGCATAGCTCCGCCTGCCGGATTAATGCCTCTGCCATGGACCGCGAATTCCCGTGCCCCCATAACTGTGAAAATCACCCAACTCGGCCCCACCATCAATTCCCCCGCCTTCGCGAACACAGCGGGCACCAGTACCGGATGGCTGCGGATATAGCGGATACCCTCCATCACAGGCGAGAAATCGACTAGATCGCGCGGGCGCAACGCGGGAGCGGCTTCCGCATGGGGCTCTGCAAACCGCATCCCGCTGATCAGCACAGCCGACGTCAGGAAGGAAAGCGCGTTGAGGATAAACGCCGCATCGCGTCCCAGGAATGCCGCGACCACGCCGCCCAACGACGCGCCAATCAGCAGATTGACCGACCATGTCGCCGATGAGAGCGTATTGGCCACGAGAACCTCACTCGCATCAGAAATGTTGGGAATTACCGCGCTGCGCGCTGGCTCGAAGAATGCGGCCATCGTCGTCTCAGCCACCAGCAGGGGATAAACCAGCCACGCCATCGACCTCGAGCGTATCAGCAGCATGGCCAGCACAATCAGGAAGCGCACCAGGTCGGCGGCGATCATCACGTACTTGCGCTTCACCCGATCGTTCACGACCCCCGCAGTCGGCCCGACCAGGGTTTGAGGAAGAACTTGCAGCACCAAGGCGAGAGCGACGGAGCTGGCGTGTCCCGTCAGTTGCAATAAGAGCGTATAGATCGAAAGCGTGTAGAACCAGTCGCCAATCTCGCTGACGATTTGCGCCAGCCAGAGCCGCCGGAAATTGCGGTTCCCGCTGATCAGTCGCACGTAAGAAGCGAGCGAAATCGTAGCCGCGCCGTGTTCTGGTTCGGGTTCCATAAGGAATGACTGAAAAAAGGAATGATTAGGGTAATCGTCAGCGGCGGTTTGTAGCAAAGCCGGTTCAATGCAGCCAGATTTTGATCCCGATGACATTTACTGGCGCCGGAGCACTTTCCGTGCGTCGTACCCTGTGCAGCGAATTGCTCTCAAATGAGAAAAAGCTTGCACTACTGCGGCCTTACAGACTTTCATGTATGTCTGCATGCTATTCATTCACAGCCATTTAAGTAATCCCGATTTTGCCAACAGAATATTGGGTTGGCAACACGCATGCATGTTCCTCGCAATGCGCCCCGTCTGAAAAGCCTGGAGGAAGACCATGCGCACCTTCGGAATCTGTTCAGCATCCCTGGCCATATTTCTTGCGACCGTTCTGTCTGCCACGGCAAACACCTGCGACTCTTTCGCGAGTTTCACCTGCTCACACTCAACTCCTAATGTAGTGCACCTCCTGGGAACTGGCGCGACCGGCCAATCTGTCGGGATTGTGTTAGGAAGCAGCTTCAGCGTCACGTTTATGGGGAACAAATCCTTTTTGGGCGATGATCTGATCATCCTCGCGGCTGCTCCAAACGCGTTGACAGGTTCGGTAAACGGCGTCTCGTTTAGCTCGCTTTCCAGCTTCCCAGAGGGGGGCGCCATGGGAGCCATGCAGGACACGTGGAAGGGTACGGGAGTCTTGTTCAACTCACCTTCCTTCGGATACGCAAATGTGGGTGTTATCGGGAGTGGCACTGTTTCAATCAGCGCCGGCGGCGTTGGTGCGGGAACCATCCTCTACGCGGAAGTCGTCAATCCTACGACTGGCAAGGTCCTTTACATCACACCGAACTCGGAAGCGGGGATACTGGGGGGAAGCACGACGACTACACCCGAGCCTGCCTCTTTGACTCTCCTCGGAACTGGCTTGGTAGGTTTGGCCGCCGTGGTACGGCGAAAAATGAATAAAGGATGAACGCCGCCCGAGCATCTCATCAAGCATGGGTGCCCCACTTCTCCCTGGTTTTGGGAGAAGTGGGATTTTCACGTTTCCGCTGGCTGATCCTCAACAGTGCAGCTTCCTCTTTAAATCTTCGGAGATCTGCTTGCCGTGAAAGCGCCCGTTCTCGATGAAAATCTCATTGGTGCGCGAGCCCGCCACGATCACTCCCGCGACATAGATTCCACGGACGTTGCTTTCCAACGAGACCGGATCGCAGACCGGCCGGCACTGCTGCTCTGACAATTCGATCCCCATGCTCCGCAGGAAATCGTAGTCGGGGTGATACCCGATGAGGGCCAGCACGAAATCATTCTTCAGACGAATGGGTCCCCTCGGCGTAACCACTACAACGTGGTCAATCCCAATTTCCTGCACGTAGCTGTTGAAGTACGCTTCAATCTCTCCCGCCTTGATGCGGTTCTCCAGGTCAGGCTTGATCCAGTACTTGACGTGATGGTGCAGCTGCGCCTCCCGGTGCACCAGCGATACCCGCGCCCCATGCCGCCACAGATCGAGCGCCGCAATCGCTGCCGAGTTCTTGCCCCCAATGACCAGCACGTCTGCGTCGTAATAGGGATGAGGTTCGCCGTAATAGTGCGAAACTTTCGGCAGGTCCTCGCCCGGGATGTTCAACTGATTCGCCAGATCGTAATAACCAGTCGACACAATCACTTTCTTCGCAAGATAGTCATGGGGACGCCCAGCCCGATCCGTCGCCGTAATGCTGAATTTTCCATCCTCTCCCATGACGGTTTTGACCCACTCGTACTGGCGAACGTCAACATGATAGTGTTCCGCAACCTTGCGATAGTATTCGAGCGCTTCCTCTCGTGTGGGTTTCTGCAGAGCGGTGGTGAACGGGATATCGCCGATTTCGAGTAACTCCGGCGTCGTGAAAAAAACCATGTTCGCCGGATAATGGAACAGCGAGTTGACCAGGCATCCTTTGTCGAGGACGACGACCTTGAGTCCGATTTTCTGCGCCTCGATCGCGCAAGCCAACCCCGTCGGTCCAGCACCGATCACAATGATGTCAGTCCGCATCTCCGCGCGAGGCTTCGTCTTGGCCTTCGGCAGAGTGTCTATGTCTTCGGCGGCGAAAAATTCAGGCATGAAGTCGGGGCGGACAGCTCGATTCGACGAGGGTTCGAGCTCAATCGGAAACTTTTGATTCTAGCATGCGCCGCCTCGACGACCATCACGTGCGATTCAGGTCGGCGCTTGGTCTAGACTCGTCTCACAAGCAGTTTTGAAAGGGCGCGGCTTTTCAGCCGCGCCGCACAAAGGCAATAACAGATGTGGGCTCGCCGGACAACGGCAATAAAAGGTGTGGGCTTTAGAGACCACGTGAGAACTACCATTGAACGCAAGCGGGGGAGCAAGCACCACCAAAACTCCAGCCGCGTAGAGTAGCGGCGCGATATCAAAGCCCGGCACGGAAGCGCCGGGTGTGAAGTGGAACAGATGCGCGAGTCCCGTAAGGACGACACGCGTTCTCACGCACACTCTTGAGCCCCTGAGGAAAACAGCTTGGTGCGGATACAGACTTCGCAGACCAGCGCTGGCCCCGGCTCCCCGCGCTATAATTTGCGGTTACCTTCATATCCCCGCTCGCTTCAGGAGCACTCATGTCTACTCGCATCGAATCCGACAGCATGGGCAAGATCGAGGTCCCCTCAAATGTCTATTGGGGAGCGCAGACTCAGCGATCCTTGCTGCACTTCAACATCGGGCGCGACACCATGCCGCCGGAATTGATTCGCGCTTTCGGGATTCTGAAGAAAGCCTGTGCGCTCGTAAATCAGGATCTTGGGAAGCTGCCGACTGACAAGGCAAAGCTGATCGCACAAGCGGCGGACGAAGTGATTTCCGGAAAACTGAGCGATCAGTTCCCGCTCCGTATCTGGCAAACCGGCAGTGGAACCCAGACCAACATGAACGTAAACGAGGTCATCTCGAACCGCGCCATTGAAATCGCCGGAGGCGAGATGGGATCGAAGAAACCGATCCATCCCAACGACCACGTCAACATGTCGCAGTCCTCGAACGACACCTTCCCCGCAGCCATGCATATCGCCGCAGCCGAACGAGTGAAGAACGCCCTGATACCTGCGGTCAAGAGCGTTCAGGATGCCATCGCTGCCAAGGCGAAGGAATTTCACGACATCGTCAAAATTGGCCGCACCCATTTGCAGGACGCGGTCCCTCTGACCATCGGGCAAGAATTTGGCGGCTGGGCGAGCTTGTTAGAACGCGACATCAAGCGCTTGGAGCAGACCCTTGAGGGTCTTTACGATCTGGCAATCGGTGGAACTGCCGTAGGAACCGGCCTCAACACCCATCCCGAATTCGCCGAGCGCGCGGCGAAGAAGATCGCTGAACTCACCGGACTTCCCTTCCGCTCCCACGGCAACAAGTTTGCCGCACTCTCTGCCCATGATGAGATCGTGTTCGCGCAAGGCGCGATGGAGACGCTGGCAGCCTCGTTTATGAAGATTTCCAACGACGTTCGCTGGCTGGCCTCCGGCCCGCGGTGCGGATTAGGCGAGTTGTCGATTCCAGAAAATGAACCCGGCTCTTCAATCATGCCCGGCAAGGTGAATCCGACACAGTGCGAGGCCATGACTATGGTTTGCGTGCAGGTGCACGGCGCAACCGCTGCCGTTGGCTTTGGCGGATCGCAGGGTAACTTTGAACTCAACGTTTTCAAGCCCGTGATCATCTACAACTTCCTGCACTCCGTCACGCTGATCACCGATGCCTGCCACGGATACGTCGAGTACATGATCAAAGGCATCGAGGTCGACCGCGCCAAGATCGACTGGTACGTGAAGAATTCGTTGATGCTGGTCACGGCATTGGCTCCCAAGGTCGGCTACGACAAGGCGGCCCAAATCGCGCACGCCGCGCTCGTCGAGCATTCAAGCCTGCGCGAAGCCGCGTTGAAGCTCGGATATCTCACGGGCGAGGAGTTCGATCAACTGGTGAAGCCGGAGAGAATGACCCACCCGTAGTCCTCGCTGGCCGCATGCAGCTATCTCATAAAGATGTCCCTGAAACCCTGTCATGCTGAGCGAGGACTGAGCTTCGCGAACGCGAAGCTCAGCCGCAGTCGAAGCATCCCTTCAGATTCTACGAATTCACCGCTTCAGTCGATTCACCCACTTGTGGCAATGTGCTGATCTGTCTCTTAGGCGTGGTCGTAATCACCACCACGCTCACCAGCACGAGCATCGTCCCCATGATCGTACGCAGAGAAAGCCCCTCTCCGCCCAGGAAGTACCCCAGCAGCACCGCCACCACGGGATTCACATACGCATAGGTCCCAACCTTGGTCGGCGATTCATGATGAATCAGCCAAAGATAGGCCGTGAACGCAACAATCGACCCAGCGACGATGAGATATGCCAAAGCAAGCCACGCCTTCAGAGAGACCGCCTGCACGCGGAATCCACGGAATTCCCCCAGCGCCGTCGAGGTGATCATCAGCAACACTCCTCCTGCAAACATCTGCGCACCCGAGCTCATAGCTTTTGACGAAGGCAGGGGAACCTTGCGCGTCAACGCGGACCCCACCGACCAGCCGATTGCGGCCACGATCAGCGCGATGGCTCCGATTGTATCGATAGGGGAATCCCCGAAGCTGATACTCCGGCTGACCAGCACCAGTACTCCCCCGATCCCTATAAGCAGAGCGGCGCCCAGCCGAGGAGTGAGGCGTTGCGTCTTCAGAAATAAGATTTCGGACAACGCCATAGACACCGGAATCGTAGCCATCATCACCGCTGCGATCCCCGATGGCACGCGGCGCTCGGCCCAGAAGAGTAGACCGTAGTCGAGAACAAAGATCAACACAGCCAGCAGGGTCGCCGAGAACCATTCTCGCGCGGTGGGCGAGACCGTACCCTTAGCGCGCATCCACGCAAACAGAACCAAGCCCGCGATCAGAAACCGGAGCCCCGCAAGCAGGAAGGGTGGAACCTCACGCACGCCAACCCGGATGGCGAGGAACGTCGAACCCCAAACGAAGTAGATGATGGCGAAGGCGAGCAGCGCTTTCCACGCACGAGGAGCGGAGGCAGCTTCCATGATCAATCCCGCGAAGCGTTTGCTTCAGCCTGATTAGATCACCGCTCTTCCGCGCGGACGCGGACTCACGGCATAAAAAGATTTTATGGAGTTATAAACCGAAATGCTTTAGATCACCGAAACCTGGGCAGCCCGGGCGATTACTTATTCTTCAGCAGGCTGGTATGGCTGGCGACGCACTGCCATTTGCCCTGGTCGAAGACCCATGTGTCGGTAAAGCGCCCCACGTGATCGTACGACTTGCCCTGGTACGTGCCTTGCGTATGGTAAATGCCGGTGACGACGGCGGTTTCCCCGAAGAAGTTCATCTTCACATCCTGAATATTCGCTTGCGCCGGCTTGAAGCGGGGATCACGGATGTCGGCGAGGAATTTCTGCTTATCGCTGATTTCGCCGTCCCATTCGGTGTTGACGAAGCGGCTCGAAACCAGGGCGTCGAGAGCAGCTGAGTCGCGATTCACCTGCGCTTCATTCCACAGGCGCTCAAGAACCATGAGTTTGCTCTCGCGAGGATCAGCCTGTTGCGCGGCCAGACTGACCGCGCTGAAGGCGAGTAGAAGGCAACAGGAGATGGTGCGAATCATGCGCGTACACGCCGCCGGCATCCCAACGTGCAGGCAAACGTTCGACGACAATACCAGCGGAAATCAGCGGGACGCTACGAAAATACACGTTGGAGAGTTACCAACGTCATGAAAACCGGACCTCAGACCTCAGGGAGTCGCCTTTGAGGTCTGAGGTCCGAGGTCTGAAGTCTGAGGTCTGACGCCCGCCCTAGTAAGCCCACCGCATCAATGTAGCCCCGATCGTGAAACCCGCTCCCACCGAAGCCAGCAACACCAGACTTCCCTTCTTCAGTTTGCCCTCTTCGATCGCGGTGCCCATGGCCAACGGTATGGTACCCGCCGTGGTGTTGCCGTAGCGGTCGATATTGATGATCACGCTCTCCGGACGCAGCCCAAGCCGCTCGGCCGTAGCGTTAATAATCCGCAGATTGGCCTGATGCGGAATGAACACATCGATGTCAGAGCCCTTCAGCCCATTCCTGTCCAGCAGTCTCAGACAGAGTTCGGTCTGTTTCCGCACCGCAAACTTGAACACCTGCTGCCCATCCTGGTGAACGTAGTGCATCTTCTTCGCGATAGTTTCCTTGCTCGTCGGATGCAAGCTGCCCCCGCCGGGCATGTATAGAAATTGACCGCCCGACCCGTCCACTTCGTGGATGAAATCGATGAGTCCTTCCGAATCACTCTCCGCTGGCTCGAGAATCGCCGCGCCCGCTCCGTCCCCGAAGATCACGCACGTCGCGCGGTCGGTGTAGTCGATGATCGACGACATCACATCTGCACCGATCGCGAGCACGCGTTTGTGCGCGCCGCTGGCAATGAACTGAGCCCCCACCTGTAACGAATAGAGAAAAGCGGAACACGCCGCAGACAGATCGAATCCCCATGCTCCCTTTGCGCCGAGTTTGTCTTGCACCACACATGCGGTCGAGGGAAAAAACATGTCAGGCGTCACTGTGCCCAGAACAATCGCCTCAATCTGGGTAGGTTCCATCCCGCGCTGAGCCAGCGCCTTCCGAGATGCCTCCACTGCCAGGTCGCTGCTCGCCACACCCTTCTCTGCGATGTGACGTTCGCGGATTCCCACGCGTGTCATGATCCATTCGTTGTTGGTGTCGACCATTCGCTCGAGGTCGGCGTTGGTGAGCAGACGAGGTGGCACATACGTGCCCAGAGCACTGATCTTGGCGCGGATCGGTTTGTTCAAATAAAACCCCTGAGAGAGATGATTTATTGTGAAGGATCGAGGAAAGAATGTCTAACCGTGGAAAGCAGCTGCCTGACTTCAGACCTTAGCCCTTGGCCTTTCCAACCGAACGGCTGCTCTCCAAAATCCCGCCGCCAACCTTGATTTGAAAAGGCACGGCTTACAGCCGTGCCGCTAAGTCCGGAGAATGACCCGGCTTTAGCCGCTGAGGGATGCTTCCGACGAGGAATCCGGAAGCGCCGTCCGACGCCTGCTTCAAAACGCCCACCGCATTAGCGTCGCTCCCGAAGTAAACCCGGCCCCCACCGACGCGATCAACAGCATGTCGCCTTTCCTCAATTTGCCTTCGTCAATCGCAGTCCGCATGGCGATGGGAATCGTCCCCGCGGTCGTGTTTCCGAAGCGATCGATATTGATGACGACTTTTTCCAGCGGCATCCCCAGCCTGTCGGCCGTCGCGGTGATAATCCTGCGATTCGCCTGATGTGCGATGAAGCAATCCACATCTTGCCCAGTGAGCTTGTTCCGCTCCAGCACGCGCTCCGTCATCTCCGCCATCTTCTTCACCGCATACTTGAAGACATTCTTCCCATCCTGATGGATGTAATGCATCTTCTGATCGACCGTTTGATGGCTCGCAGGATTCAGGCTCCCTCCCCCGGGCATAAAAAGGTACTGTCCGCCCATGCCCTCCACCTGCGCCACGTGATCGATGATGCCCTCACCGTCGGCGCACGGCTCAAGCAGAACCGCACCTGCGCCGTCTCCGAAAATGATGCAAACAGCGCGATCCGTATAGTCAGTCATCGAAGAGTTAACGTCCGATCCAATCACCAGAACCTTCTTGTATTGTCCCGACTCCACAAACTTCACGCCGGTGTTCAGGGCATAGACAAAGCCGGAGCATCCAGCGGAAACGTCGAACCCCCATGTGTTTTGGATTCCGAGCTTGTGCTGCACCAGGCACGCGGTCGACGGATACATCATGTCAGGCGTGACCGTGCCCACCACAATAAGATCCACTTCCTGCAAATCGAATGGATGGGACTCGATCAAATTCTTCACCGCGGCGACCGCCAGATCGCTGGCCGCCACGCCTTTGTCGGCAATGTGACGCTCGCGAATCCCCACGCGGTCGAGAATCCATTCGTTCGTGGTATCAACCATCTTTTCCAGATCAGCATTACTGAGAACCCGCGGAGGAACATACGTCCCCAGCGCGGTGATTTTGGCGCGCGTAGTAGTCAATCAGGGCTCCTGGAAAATAAGAAACCGAGTATTTTGCAGGATGCCGGGCAGAATGTCTAACCTGAATCCATCGATCTGCGTAGTCAGCAACCGGATCAGAACGTGTAATCCGGCGGCTTGATCCCTTTGGCCCTCAGATAAACGTCGCATTGCGCCCGATGATGGGCCGTGTGGACGAACATGTTCAGGATCATCGCTCGCCCGTCCGGATCGTTCCGCCCCTTCCATGAAGGGATATGCCATGTGCGCTGGAGCTGCTCAGGCGTGATGCGCGGAAGGGCCTCAATCACATAATCAAAGGATTGCCCCAGCACCTTCAGAACGTTCGCCTTGTCAGGGTTTAGAGGCTTACTGAGATCGACCGCGAACGGCGGCTGCATC
Organism: Candidatus Sulfotelmatobacter sp.; assembly: GCA_035568275.1. Lineage (GTDB taxonomy): Bacteria > Acidobacteriota > Terriglobia > Terriglobales > Acidobacteriaceae > Sulfotelmatobacter. The sequence continues at coordinate 644 of DATMOO010000315.1, read as the reverse complement.
CCGGTAATTTGCTGGAACCGGTAAACATTCGACACAGCGATATGGAGCATTTGCTCCCCGAACGTCATTTCGTCCGGATTGGGCTTGAAACCGTAAAACTCAGCCGGCATCGCGTCGGCAACATCGATTGTGAACTGTTTCGAAATCTGCCAGTCATGAACAAATTCCGGCATGTCGAGCAGTGTGTTTACCTTGGAGCTCTGCCCTGCCGTGGCATTCGAAAGTAGGCTCACAGCGATAACTGATAAGACGTAGCGGAGATGGACCATGCCCGCGCCCTCCATGACTCGATTGAGTCTAGACGCGTGAAGGCCGCAGTTGTAAGCAGGCTTCCGGAGTCAAGCCGCTTCTTTCTCCCGTTCGTGATCCATCCATTCGCGAATGAAATCAAGATTCCACACCTCGGCCTCGTGCCAGCAGGAGCCAGCGCAATTTCGCAGACTACCTCCGAATGCGCGTCGGTCTTCGTGATCTTCTCCGCGCACTCTGCGAGTCCTCAGCGTTTCTCCGCGGTCAGCTTTTTCAGGGCCTCAGTTCAAGCCGCCGCGCTCTCCCTTTCGTGTTCCATCCATTCGCGAATGAAATGAGGGCACGAAATGATTCCGAATTGCCGGTTCTCGCCGTTGATCAAGTAGAAGAGGGCG